>NZ_CAJMZG010000017.1:0-204767 GCF_905220255.1 Paraburkholderia sp. J69-1
TGGCACAAGGACTTTCATTCACATGCTCCGAAGTTACGAATACGTCAACCTGGCGGACATTATAGCGATAGCATTCCCGCACGCCTTCGCCGCCAGCATTTTTCCCGCACGACCCGCTCTATGCCGCAGCCGCCCATTTTTGCGGCCCGGCTGCCTTGTTCGCCAGTAGCGAACGACCGTGCGATTTTATGTCGGAAAAAACCCGGGCTCAAGCCCGGGCTCCGACTGAACTCTCTATCTAATTCGTCGTGGTCGGTGCCCCACCTTACCAGGAGGCGATCACCGCCCCGCCGAACTTCTGTTCGATGTACTGCTTGACCTCTGGCGAGCGGTAGGCCGCCGCCAGCTTCGCCGCCCACGGCTTGTTGCGGTCTTCCGCACGAATCGCGAGGATGTTCACGTAAGGCCCGTTCGGGTCTTCGATCGCAATCGCGTCCGCTTTCGGCTTCAGACCCGCCTGCATCGCGAAATTCGTATTGATCGCGGCGGCATCCACATCGGCGAGCGAGCGCGGAATCTGCGCCGCGTCCAGTTCGACGATCTTCAGCTTCCTCGGGTTCTCGACGATGTCGAGCGGTGTGGCCTTCAAACCCGCGTCGGCGCGCAGCTTGATCAGGCCCTGCTTCTGCAGCAACAGCAGCGCGCGGCCGCCATTGGTCGGATCGTTCGGAACCGCAATCCGCGCGCCCGGCTTCAGTTCCGTCAGCGAATGGATCGACTTCGAGTAGATGCCCATCGGGAACGTGACCGTGTCCGCGAGCTTCACGAGCTTGTAGCCGCGATCCTTCACCTGCGCATCCAGATACGGCGCGTGCTGGTAGCTGTTGGCGTCGAGATCGCCGCTTGCCAGCGCCGCATTCGGCTGCACGTAATCCGAGAACTCGACGATCTTGATGTCGAGACCGTTCTTCGCCGCGACACGCTTGACCACTTCCATCACCTGCTCGTGCGGACCGCCCGTCACACCCACCTTGATGGTCTCGCCCGCATTCGCGAGCAGCGGCGCGGCGAACGCCGCAGCGCCCAGCGCCGCCACCAGCCCGATCACAAAACGACGTTGCATAGCCAAACCTTTGTCTCTGTAGTGTTATCTATAGCGAAAAAACGCCTGGCCAGCCTCGTCGGTTTGGACGATCGCGCTACTTATTTGTGGCTCAGGCGGCGCACCAGCCAGTCGCCGAACGACTGCACGATCTGCACGAACACGATCAGCACCACGACCACCAGCAGCATGACTTCAGGCTCGAAGCGCTGATAGCCGTAGCGGATGCCCAGGTCGCCCAGACCGCCACCGCCGATCGCACCGGCCATCGCCGAATAGCCGACCAGCGAAATGAACGTGATCGTCAGACCCGCCACCACGCCGGGCAGCGACTCGGGCAGCAGCACCTTGAAGACGATCTGGCTCGTGGTCGCGCCCATCGACTGCGCGGCTTCGATCAGACCGCGATCGACTTCGCGCAGCGCAGTTTCCACCAGACGCGCGATGAACGGCGCGGCGGAAATCGTCAGCGGCACGATCGCGGCCGCCGTGCCGATCGAAGAACCAACGATCACACGCGTAAACGGAATCACCGCGACCAGCAGGATGATGAACGGCGTCGAGCGCACGGCGTTGACGACCATGCCCATCGCGCGATTGACGGCCACGTTCTGCAGCACGCCGTTGCGGTCGGTCAGATAGAGCAGCACGCCCAGCGGCAGACCGACAGCGGCGCCGACCAGCCCGGAAATGCCCACCATGATGAGCGTCTCCCAGAACGACTGGACGAACATATCGAACATTTCACTCCACATGGGACAGCTCCTCGACCACCACACCCTGCTCGCGCAGCCACGTCATGGCCTGCGCCACCTTCACCGGATCGCCGCCCGCGAGCACCGCGAGCGAGCCGAACGCCTGCCCCTGGATCTCGTCGATCTGGCCATGCAAGATGTTGAAGTCGAGTTCGAAGCGGCGAATGGTTTCCGACAGCACCGGCTGATCGACGCCCGAGCCCTTGAAGGCCAGGCGCAGCAAGTGCGCGTTGCCCTTCGCGAGACGCTCGACCACACGGGCCTTGAGCGTGGGCGGCAGCTCCTGGGCGATCACGTCGCCGAGCAGCGCGCGCGTGACTTCGTGGTGCGGTTGCAGGAACACGTCGAGCACCGGGCCGGTTTCGACCACACGGCCCGCGTCGAGCACGGCCACGCGGTCGCAGACCTGTTTGATCACTTCCATCTGGTGCGTGATCATCACGATGGTCAGGTTCAGCTCGCGGTTGATCTTGCGCAGCAGATCGAGAATCGCGCGCGTGGTTTCCGGGTCGAGCGCGGAAGTCGCTTCGTCGGACAGCAGCACCTTCGGCTTGCTCGCGAGCGCCCGCGCAATGCCCACGCGCTGCTTCTGGCCGCCGCTGATCTGCGACGGATAACGGTCCTTCTGCGCGCTCAGGCCGACGAGTTCGAGCAGCGGCAGCACCGCGTCCTCGATCTGCGCGCGCTTCATGCCGGCGAGTTCGAGCGGCAGCGCCACGTTCTCGAACACCGTGCGCGAAGACAGCAGGTTGAAGTGCTGGAAGATCATGCCGATTTCACGGCGTGCTTCGCGCAGATCGGCGCTGGAGAGCGACGTGAGCGTGCGCCCGTTGACGACGATGTCGCCTTCGGTCGGACGCGTGAGCAGATTGAGGGTGCGTACGAGCGTACTCTTGCCCGCGCCGCTGCGGCCGATGATGCCGAACACCTCGCCCTGCGGAATCGTCAGATTGACGTTGTGCAGCGCCTCGACCCAGCCGCCTTGCGGGCCGGCGAAGCGCTGGAACACGTTTCGAATTTCGATCATGAAAAAAACGAAACGGCGGGGTGTGCCGTGCGCCACAGGAATCTTGCAACGATCTTTCAACCGCACAAGCCGCGTCGCACCGGCAGACTGCCGCCGTTTGCTGGACTGGAATCAACTCGCCATTTTACCCTGGCTGACAAAATTCCTTTTAATAATCAATTCCGATACTTTCATAACCCAAACGCATTAGAGGAATCGTGCGGGAAAAAGCGATGAAGCGCTGCCGAATCGGCGCTACCCTGCCCGACAGCCCGAAACCTGATAACGACACTTCGAGGGAAAAAGAGGCGCATATGGAGACAACCCCGCCGGCCACCGCGCCGAACCCCGCTGCAAGCGCCGCCCAGCGCGCTTATGGCGGTGCCGAAACCGTTACGCTGCGCGCCCGCGACGGCGTCGAGTTGCCGCTTTACGCCTGGCGCGCGCGCGGCACGCCGGCACGCGCCGCCATCGCGCTGATTCACGGTCTGGCCGAACATGCCGGCCGCTATACGGCGCTGGCCGCGCGGCTGAACGCCGCAGGCATCGACGTCTATGCGATCGATCTGCGCGGTCACGGGCGGGCGAGCGGCAAGCGCGCCACCATCCACCGCTTCGACGATTATCTCGACGATGCCGAAGCGCTGGTCGCCCACGCCGCCGCGCAAAGCGCGAAGCAGCGCATGCCGCTCTTTCTGATGGGCCACAGCATGGGCGGCGCGATCGCCGCGCTCTATGCGATCGAACGCGCGCCGCGCTCCGGCGTGAAGTTTGCGGGCCTGTTGCTCTCGAGCGCGGCGCTCGCGCCCGGTCGCGACGTGCCGCAGTGGATGATTGCCGCCAGCCGCGTGATGAGCGCGATCTGGCCGCGCTTTCCGGCGATGAAAATCGACGCCGCCCTGCTCGCGCGCGACGCCGCCGTGGTCGCCGCCAATCGCGCCGATCCGCTCGTGCATCACGGCGCAATTCCCGCGCGCACCGGCGCGGAACTGCTGGAAGCGATGAAGCGCATCGAAGCGGGCCGCAAGCAGTTGCGCCTGCCGGTGCTCGTCTGGCACGGCACCGAGGACAAGCTCACGGAACCCGACGGCAGCCGCGCATTCGGCGAACAGGTGGGCTCGCCCGATCGCACGCTGACGCTTTACGAAGGCAGCTTCCACGAAACGCTCAACGATCTGGATCGCGAGCGCGTGATCGCCGCAATGCTCGACTGGATCGGCAAGCGGAGCTAGCGGTGCTTATTTCGTGCCGCGTTTGTCGATAAACGCCCGCACGCCGTCGAGCGCCGGGTCGGTCATCATGTTGCATGCCATGGTCTGCCCGGCCAGTTGATACGCGGCCTCGATGCCCATTTCGAGTTGCCGGTAGAACAGTCCCTTGCCCGCTTCCACCGCCTCGCGCGGCTTCGCGCAGATGCTTGCGGCCAGCGACTTCACCGCATCGTCGAGCGCCTCGGCGGGCACGACACGGTTGACGAGACCTTCGCGCTGCGCCGTGTGCGCGTCGATAAAATCGCCCGTCATCAGCATTTCGAAAGCGGCTTTGCGCGAGACGTTGCGCGTGAGCGGCACCGCGGGCGTCGAGCAGAACAGCCCCAGATTGATGCCCGACACCGCAAACCGCGCCGTCTCCGCGGCCACGGCCAGATCGCACATCGCCACCAGCTGGCAGCCCGCCGCCGTCGCGACGCCGTGCACGCGGGCGATCACCGGCTGCGGCAGCTTCTGGATCGCCAGCATCATCTTCGAGCAGCGCGCGAATAGCGACTTGTAGTAATCGAGCGACGGTTCCGCGCGCATCTCCTTGAGATCGTGGCCCGCGCAGAATGCGCGCCCCGCCGCCGCGATCACCACCACGCGCGCCGATGATTTCGCGATATCGGCCAGTTGCGCGAGCAGCGCGTCGATGAGCGTTTCGGAGAGCGCGTTGAACGCATCGGGCCGATTCAGTGTGAGGCGCACGACACCGTCTACGCCGTAGGCGTCCTGCGTGACGTCGATCACTGCGGCCAGCGGGGAAGCTTCACTCATGACGCTGCGCTCCTTTGAAACGCTGCAGAAAAATCAGATGCCGGCCATCACGCGCAGATGCGCCACCACGCTGCGCCCGAGCGCCGAAAGGTTATAGCCGCCTTCGAGGCAACTCACGATGCGCCCTTTGGCATAGCGGTTGGCGATATCGACGATCTGTTCCGTGATCCACGCGTAATCGTCCTCGACCAGCCCCATATTGCCGAGATCGTCTTCGCGATGCGCATCGAAACCCGCCGAGATGAACACCATCTCCGGCCTGAATTCGTGCAGTCGCGGCAGCCACATGATGTCGATGGCCTCGCGCACTTCCATGCCTTTGCTGCGCGCCGCCATCGGCACGTTGACCATGTTCGGCGCCTGGTTGTCCGCGCCCGAAAACGGATAGAACGGGTGCTGGAACATGCTGCACATGAGCACGCGCGTGTCGCCGGCGAATGCGGCTTCCGTGCCGTTGCCGTGATGCACGTCGAAGTCGATCACCGCCACGCGCGACAGCCCGTGCACGTCGAGCGCATGACGCGCCGCAATCGCCACGTTATTGAAGAAGCAGAAGCCCATTGCGCGCGCGGGTTCGGCGTGATGGCCGGGCGGACGCACGCTGCAGAAGGCGTTCTCGAAGCGCCCCGCGATCACCGCATCGGTGGCGGCGACGGCTGCGCCCGCCGCGCGCAGTGCGGCCTGCCACGTGTGCGGATTCATCGAGGTGTCGGGGTCGATCGGCGCGTAGCCTTCCTGCGGCGCAAGCTGGCGCAGGTAGTCGATATGCGCCTGCGTATGCACGCGCAGCAGCGCGGCTTCGTCGGCGAGCGGCGCGGAGTCGTCGCGCTCGATCAGCGCGTCGATGCGGCTCGCGATGAGCTGGTCTTCGATGGCCTGCAGGCGCGCGGGGCATTCGGGATGCCACTCGCCCATCTCATGCAGCAGACAGTCGGGATGCGAGAAAAAACCGGTCGTCATGTGTCGTACTGGCCGCGCTGCACACGTGCTCGATTGCACACGTGGGCTTTTCGCGGGTCTCCATCTGATCTTTCGTCGGGTGTGCTGCGCAGGAATCGGCAACAGTCGTGCAATCGCGGCATGATCCGCATGCCGGCACGGTCGGCCGGCGCGAACAGCCATCACGTTACCACACGGCCACTGCATCGATTACGCCAGCCGGTGCGGTCGTGGCGCGAGCGCCGCGCAAGCGCCCACGCAGGGTTAGTCCACGCGGAGTGCTCGGGTATACTGCCCCGGATCACTTCCTCCCGCTCAGATCTGCCGCCTCCCATGACGCAAAAGCCCGCGCACAAGTCCGCCCTGCCTGCTTCCGGTCACTCGCGCATTCCGTCGTTCGCGCTCGCGCTCTGCACCGCAGCGGCGCTGTGGACCGGCGCTGCACACGCTCAAACGTCGAACGCATCGAACGCAGCGAATCTGCGCCAGAAGCCGTTGACGCTCGCCCAGGCGCAGCCCGCATCGCAAGGTGCCTCGCAAGGCCAGACGTTCGAAGAGGAAATCGTTCCGCAGCGCTATGCGAACAACCCGGATGTCGATGCCTTCATCAACGACATGGTCGCGCGCTACGACTTCAACGCCGATGCGCTGCACGCGCTGTTCTCGAGCGCGAGCTATTCGGCCACGGCCGTGAAGCTGGTTACGCCCTCGCCCACGCCGAGCACGAAGAACTGGCGCGCGTATCAGTCGCGCTTCCTCGACACCGTGCGCATCAACGCGGGCGTGAAATTCTGGCGCGCGAACCAGGCGACGCTGCAGCGCGCATCCGATGAATTCGGCGTGCCGCCCGAAGTGATCGTCGGCATTATCGGCGTGGAGACGATCTACGGCCGCTATATGGGCAACTTCCGCGTGCTCGATGCGCTCACGACGCTCGCGTTCGACTACCCCAATACGCCGAACCGCGCCGACCGCATGGCGACGTTCCGCAAGAATCTCGAGGACTACCTGGTGTGGACGCGCGGTTCGCAGATCGATCCGTCGTCGGTGCTGGGTTCGTACACGGGCGCGATCGGCATTCCGCAATTCCTGCCGAGCAGCATCGTGCAATACGCGGTCGATTACGAAGGCAATCACCATATTGACCTGCGCGCGAGCACGCCCGATGCGATCGGCAGCGTCGCGAACTATCTGAAGCAGAACGGCTGGGAAACCGGCCGCCCGGTGGTGTGGAAGATCGCCAACGACGCGGGCAGCCAGGGCATCGCGCAGGCCGCCGCCGACGGCAAGCCGGAACCGCGCTGGCCGCTCGTGCAACTGCTGCGCTCGGGCCTCGCGCTCAACGAACCGAACGTGGATATCGCAGCCGAAGGCGGCACGCCGGTCACCGTCATCGACCTGCCGACGCCCGGACGCGCCACCGAATACATGATCGGCCTGAAGAACTTCTATGTGCTTACGCGCTACAACCGCAGCTTCTTCTACGCGCTTTCGGTGTATCAGCTGGGCATGCGCGTGAAGGCGCAGATGCTGGCGACGCAGCCGGGCGTGGGTGTCAATACCGGTGCAAATACCAACGTCGATGCGGGCGATGATGCTGGCGGCGAGGTGAGCACGGGGCCGTCGAACGGCACGACCACGCTGACGCCGCAACAACTGCAGTTGCTGAGGCAGGCACGGCCCGCGCAGCCGCAAGCGCAACCCCAATAAGCTTCGCGCCATAAAAAACGGGCGGTCTGTCTCTCAGGACAGACCGCCCGTTTGCATTCGAGCGCGCGAAATTAAAACGACGCTCAGGCCGGGAACACACCCGTCGACAGATAACGGTCGCCGCGATCGCAGACGATAAACACGATCGTCGCGTTTTCGAGCTGACGCGCGAGGCGCATCGCCACTTCACACGCACCGCCCGACGAAATGCCCGCAAAGATGCCTTCGACGGACGCAAGACGGCGCGCCATCGCTTCGGCGGCGGCCTGGCTCACGTTCTCGACGCGGTCCACGCGGCTGCGATCGAAGATCTTCGGCAGATAGGCTTCCGGCCATTTGCGGATGCCAGGAATGCGCGAGCCCTCTTCCGGCTGCGCCCCGACGATTTCGATCGCCGAATTCTGTTCCTTCAGGAACTGCGACGTGCCCATGATCGTGCCCGTCGTGCCCATCGACGAGACAAAGTGCGTGATGCGGCCTTCGGTGTCGCGCCACAGTTCCGGGCCGGTGCCTTCGTAGTGCGCAAGCGGATTATCGGGATTGGCGAACTGGTCGAGGATGATGCCCTTGCCGTCGCGCTGCATCTGCTCGGCGAGATCGCGCGCGTACTCCATGCCGCCCTTGACCGGCGTGAGCATGATTTCCGCGCCATAGGCGGCCATGCTCTGGCGACGCTCGATCGAGAGGTCTTCCGGCATGATCAGGACCATCTTGTAACCGCGGATGGCCGCAGCCATCGCCAGCGCAATGCCGGTGTTGCCGCTCGTGGCTTCGATCAGCGTGTCGCCCGGCTTGATGCGGCCGCGCTGCTCCGCCTTGCGGATCATCGACAGCGCCGGGCGGTCCTTGACCGAGCCGGCCGGGTTATTGCCTTCCAGCTTGGCCAGCACCACGTTGTTGCGGGCGCGGATTTCGTCGTCCGGCAAACGGACGAGTTGCACGAGCGGCGTATTGCCGATCGTGTCTTCAATGGTCTTGTATGGCATAAAAGGTGACGGTCAGGCGCGATTACGTGATTTTTCGATTCTAAACCACGCGGCCTACCTTCGCAGAGGCACCCCGACAGTCCATAACGCGATGAGGGTCGGCGGCCCGCCGATTCGCGACACGGATGCGCCACGCAAAAAGCCCGCGGCCTGAACCGCGGGTACAAGGTCGCCGTAGTGGCTTGCGCGACACCGTAGCGACACCTGAAGGGACTTGCCTGCGCACCGCCCGAGGAACGCGGCACGCGTAAAACAGACGCGCGATTAACGCGAAAGCACGCTACTTCTTGACCGCGACCGTCGTGGTGCCCGTAGCCGCCGGCGTGGCGCTGCCCTTCGCGGGCGCGCCCTTGCCGCCCGCAGCGGCGTTAGCAGTTTGCGTGGCCTTGCCATCGCCCGGTCCGACCGACAATCCTTCGGCCTGCAAACGTTCGACGGTATGGCCGCCCAGGCCCTTCACACGCTTGCCGAGGTCGGAGGCGTCCTTGAACGGACCGTGCGCGCCGCGCTCGTCGAGAATTGCCTTGGCGCGTGCCGGCCCGATGCCCTTGATGCCGCGCAGCGCATCCTCATTGGCCGAATTGACGTCCACGGCGCCGAACGCCTGGCCGAAGGCGGCGAGCAGCGCCGCCAATGCGAGAAGTTTTTTGAACATGCTGGATCTCCGTTGACAACCACCGCCGGCGACCATCGCCGGCGAGGAGAATCCAGTTTAGGGAGAGATCGCTTGCGCTTACACCTGGCCGGATAGCCAACGTACGTAACGATCGACCCCTTCCTGAACCGTCAGGAACGGCGCGTCGTAGCCCGCTGCGCGCAGCTTCGACTGGTCGGCCTGCGTGAAGCACTGGTACTTGCCGCGCAGTGCGTCCGGGAACGGGATGTACTCGATCAGGCCTTCCTTGACCTGTTCGGCCAGCGTGAGCGCCGGCTTGCCTTCCATCGCGCGCAGCGTGTTGACGACGCTGGTAGCGATATCGTTGAACGGCTGCGCACGGCCGCTGCCCAGGTTGAAGATGCCCGACTTTTCCGGATGATCGAAGAAGAACAGGTTCACCTTCACCACGTCTTCCACCGACACGAAATCGCGCGTCTGCTCGCCCGGCGCATAGCCGTTGTACTCGCCGAACAACTTCACGCGGCCTTCGGCGCGGAACTGGTTGAAGTTGTGGAACGCCACCGACGCCATGCGCGCCTTGTGCGTCTCGCGCTGGCCGTAGACGTTGAAGTAACGGAAACCGGCGATCTGGCTTTGCGCCGTGGGCAGCACGCGGCGGATCACCTGGTCGAACAGGAACTTCGAATAGCCGTAGACGTTCAGCGGCGCTTCCACTTCGCGATCTTCGACAAAGCGCGTCGAGCCGCCGTAAATCGCCGCCGACGACGCATACAGGAACTGCGCGCGCTGCGCCTGGCAGGCGTCCAGCACCGCACGGCTGTAGCGGAAGTTGTTGTCCATCATGTAGCGGCCGTCGGTTTCCATCGTGTCCGAACAGGCGCCTTCGTGGAACACGGCACGCACATTGCCGAAGTCGCCGCGCGTGAAGCGCTCGACGAATTCGGTCTTGTCGAGGTAATCGTCGATCTCGCAATCGACGAGATTCTTGAACTTGTCGGCACGCGTCAGATTGTCGACGGCGATGATGCGATCTTCGCCGCGTTCGTTCAGCGCCTTGACGATGTTGCTGCCGATGAAGCCGGCCGCGCCGGTCACAATGATGGTCATGGTAGTTCTGCTGTGATGAGGTGCACGCGCGGCCGGGAAAACTCTCCAGAAATCCCGGCCCGGAAGGCGAGCGGCGTCCCGGAAGGCCGCCGTTCTAGCTCGCCGTGTGCTGCGATGCGTGCAGCGTCATTGAAAGAGTTCGTCGTAATCGACGGTGGCGGTGCCGAGCTTGCCGACCACGATGCCGGCCGCCCGATTGGCGAGCGCGACGCCTTCCTGCAGCGAAAGGCCCGCGCCCAGCGCGACCGCGACAGTTGCGATGACGGTGTCGCCAGCGCCCGACACATCATACACTTCGCGTGCGACAGCCGGCGCGTGCAGCACGCCGGCCTCGGAGAAGAGCGTCATGCCCTCTTCCGAGCGCGTGAGCAGCAGCGCGTCCAGTTGCAGTTCTTCGCGCAGCTTCGTCACGCGGGCGAGCAGGTCCTCTTCCGATTTCCACGTGCCCACCACTTCGCGCAATTCCGCGCGATTCGGCGTGATGACGCTCGCGCCGCGATAGCGCTCCCAGTCGTCGCCCTTCGGATCGACCAGCACGGCCTTGCCGGCCGCGCGCGCCGTCGAAATCATCTGCGTGACGTGCGTGAGGCCGCCCTTCGCATAGTCCGACATGAGGATGACGTCGTGCGTGGGCAGCAGCGCGTCGAAGCGCGCGAGGCCCGCAAGCAGCGCCTCGTGCGCCGGCGTGTTCTCGAAATCCACGCGCAGCAGTTGCTGCTGGCGCGAGAGCACACGCAGCTTGATCGTGGTGGGCAGCGCGGGATCGCGTTCGAGGTGCGCGTGCACATGGCTTTCGCCGAGCAGCTCGACGATACGCTCGCCGGGCTCGTCATGGCCGACCACGCACAGCAGACCGGCCTGCGCGCCCAGCGCAGCGGCGTTGCGCGCGACGTTCGCGGCGCCGCCCAGACGATCTTCCTGGCGTTGCACATGCACGACCGGCACCGGCGCTTCCGGCGAGATGCGGTTGACGTCGCCGAACCAGTAACGGTCGAGCATCACGTCGCCCACGACCAGCACGCGCGATTTGCCGAACTGTTCGCGCGGCACGACCTGGACGTCGGGCGCGAGCGCCGCGTGGTCAGGCTGCTGAGGTTGCGTGTTTGGCATGGGGCCGCCCAATCGAGTGATAGTCAAAGCCGTGTTCCGCCATGGCGTCCGGCTCGTAGAGATTGCGTCCGTCGAAGATGCGCGGCGACTTCAGATCGGCCTTGAGCGCTTCGAAATCGGGCGCCTTGAACGCCGTCCATTCCGTGACGATCACGAGTGCATCGGCGCCCGCGAGCGTGTCGTCCTGGCTCGGCGCGAAGGTGATGCGCGCGAGCAGCTCCGGCGACTGCGCCAGATCGAGCGCGAACACGCGGCGCGCCTCTTCGGTCGCCACAGGGTCATACGCCGACACCGTCGCGCCGCGCGACACCAGATCGGCGATCAGACGGCGGCTCGGCGCTTCGCGCATGTCGTCGGTATTCGGCTTGAACGCCAGACCCCAGACCGCGAAATGCTTGCCCGTCAGATCCTCGCCCAGCGAATCGACGATCTTGCGCACCAGCACGTCCTTCTGGTCGTGATTCACTTCCTCGACCGCTTCGAGAATACGCAGATTCTGGCCCGACTCGGCCGCCGTGCGGATCAGCGCCTGCACGTCCTTCGGGAAGCACGAACCGCCGTAACCGCAGCCCGCGTACAGGAAGTGATAGCCGATACGCGGATCGGAGCCGATGCCGCGACGCACCGCTTCGATATCCGCGCCCACGCGATCGGCCAGATTCGCCATCTCGTTCATAAACGAGATACGCGTGGCCAGCATCGCGTTGGCCGCGTACTTCGAGAATTCCGCCGAGCGCACGTCCATATAGATCGTGCGTTCGTGGTTGCGGTTGAACGGCGCGTAGAGGCGCTTCATCTTCTCGCGCGCGAGTTCGCCGTTGGCGTCTTCGTCGATCCCGATGATGATGCGGTCCGGACGCATGAAGTCGTCCACGGCCGCGCCCTCTTTCAGGAACTCGGGATTCGACACCACCGAGAAGCGATGCGCGTCGCTTTCACCCAGACCGCGCTTGGCGAGTTCTTCGGCGATCACGGCCTGCACACGCTGCGCCGTGCCCACCGGCACCGTCGATTTATCGACGATCACCTTGAAGCCGCTCATGTGACGGCCGATGCTGCGCGCCGCTTCCAGCACGTATTGCAGGTCGGCGGAACCGTCTTCGTCCGGCGGCGTACCGACGGCGATGAACTGGACCTCGCCATGTTCGACGCTCGCGGCGATGTCAGTGGAAAACGTGATGCGGCGCGCCTTGCGGTTGCGCTGGATCAGTTCGAGCAGACCCGGCTCATGGATCGGCACGCCGCCGTTGTTCAGGATGTCGATCTTGCGCGGATCGACGTCGAGGCAGAACACGTCGTGACCGATTTCGGCAAGGCACGCCCCGGTGACGAGGCCAACGTAGCCGGTACCGATAATGGTGATTTTCATACGCGCTCCGGTGACAGATTCGGATGTTGATATTGCATGTGCGCGGGCTGATTCAGATCAGCCCGTCAGCTTGACGCCGGAATCGGCTCGACGCGGCGCGGCGCGTAGGTTTCCCAACCGCTGCAACCCGGACATTGCCAGTAGAACAGGCGCGCCCGGAAACCACAGTTCTGGCACGTGTAACGCGGCAGATTCTTGGTGCGCTGCTGGATCAGCTTGCGCATCAGTTCGAGTTCGCTGCGGCGCGGTTCTTCGGCGCTGGCCTGCTGCGCTTCGAGCAGACGCGTCATGCCGGCGAGATTCGGCGACTTCTGCATCTGCGTGCGCGCAAGCGTGTGCGCCGCGTCGGGACCGCTTTGCTCGGCTACATATTTATAGGCCACATCGAGCAGATCGTTCGACGAATGACGATCGACCCATTCGGTGAGCAGTTGCGCGCCTTCCGGCGCACGGCCCAAGGTCTCGTACGCCTTCATGATCTTTTCAGCGACGAGCGGCAGATAGGAGGAATTCTGCGCTTCCACGCGCTTCCACTGCACCAGCGCGTTTTGCGCGTCGCCGCTTGCGGCGTCGACATCGCCCGCGAGGATGGTGGCGCGCACGTTCTGCGGATTCGCCTTGAGCGCGAGCCCGAGCTGGCGCCGCGCCTCTTCCGGGTTCTTGCGCTGCAGGGCTTCCTGCGCAAGCTCGCAATGGAACTGGGCGATTTCGAGTTCGAGCGAAGGCGCGCCCATGGTTTCGAGCAGACGCGCCGTATCGATCGAGCGGTTCCAGTCCTTCTCGATCTCATAGATCGTGAGCAGCGCGCGCTGTGCACCCTGCGCATAGTCGCCCGACTTGAGCGTGCTGAAGGTTTCCTCCGCGCGGTCGAGCATGCCGGCCTTCAGGAAGTCCTGGCCGAGTTCGTAGAGCGCGTGATCGCGCTCGTTCACGGGCAGGTCGGCGCGCGAGAGCAGATTCTGATGCACGCGGATCGCGCGATCGGTTTCGCCGCGACGCCGGAACAGGTTGCCGAGCGCGAAGTGCAGTTCGACCGTTTCAGGATCGAGCTTGGCGACTTCGATAAACGCATCGATAGCCTTGTCCGGCTGTTCGTTGAGCAGGAAGTTCAGGCCGCGAAAGTAGGAACGCGGCAGGTTGGCGCTTTCGGAAAGCAGCGCCTTGAGGTCGTAGCGCGACGCCATCCAGCCGAGAGCGAACGCGACGGGAATAACGAGGAGCCACCAGAAATCGAGATCCATGCGAGCGATGGTATGTGTTCATGCCGCGCGCCACGGCTGACGCGCGACGGGTGTTTCGAATCAGATGAGCGGCGGCAGCGGCGGTTCGGGCTGCACCACGGGCGTTTCGCGCGCCGTGCGCAGTTCGCGCTTGAGGCGGCCGTTTTCCATGCGCAGCCGGAACATCGCCGGCAACGCCGAAAGCAGACCGGCCAGTAGCCCGACCACAAAGAACGCCAGCCCGATCAGGATGAGCGGGGCCTGCCACGCATAGCCGGCCAGAAAGTTCAGCGTCGTGGTTTGCGTGTTGGCCAGTGCGAGCACGAGCAGCAGCACGAAGACCAGCACACGGATCACCCAGGCGATCAATCTCATGAAGGATTCTCTTGGCAGTTGCGGGAAAGCGCCGGCTTGTCCGGCTTGCTGCGCCGCAGCATAGGCCGCGCCGAAGTGTCCCGTATTGTAATGGAACGGCTCGCGAGCCGGCACGTGCACGAAGCCGCACGGTAAAGCGAACAAGATGGGCCGACAGGCACACCTTACACGGCCTCACCTCGCCTCACAGCACGAAAGAAAACGAAAGATAAAAACCGCGAACGATAAAAACGGCCACGCAAAAAACGCGGACGAAAAAAAAGCGCCGGGTTTCGAAAAACCCTGCGCTTTCTTCGGTCCATGCTGGCCATCTGGCATTGACCGCCAACGGCTGTAACCGCTGCCAATACCCTGCGGCGCTTACAGATCGTCGTCCGGCTCTTCCGCCTTCAGCGGTTCGCCCGAACGACGGTCCACGCGCTCGCGCAGCTCCTTACCCGGCTTGAAGTGCGGCACGAACTTCTCAGGCACCAACACTTTTTCACCCGATTTGGGATTGCGTCCGACGCGCGACGGCCGGCGATTCAGTCCGAAACTGCCGAAGCCGCGAATTTCGATGCGATGACCCTTGGCAAGCGCCTCGGACATCGCATCGAGCATCGTTTTGACCGCGAAATCCGCATCCTTGAGGACAAGTTGCGGAAATCGCGTAGCCAGCTGCGCGACCAATTCAGATTTGGTCATACTTCAGCTTGCCCCCGTTTGAGGCTTACTGGTTCTGGCCGTCGAGCTTGGCCTTCAGCAGCGCGCCGAGGTTGGTCGTGCCGGTAGCGGCAGCGCCCGTGTCGGTCGACATGCTGCGCAGGGCTTCCTGCGTCTCAGCCGAATCCTTGGCCTTGATCGACAGGTTGATGCCACGCGACTTGCGATCGATGTTGATGATCATCGCGTTGACCTTGTCGCCTTCCTTCAGCACGTTGCGAGCATCTTCCACGCGGTCTTGCGCGATTTCCGAAGCACGCAGGTAGCCTTCGACGTCAGCGTTCAGGGTGATAACTGCACCCTTTGCGTCGACCGACTTGACCACGCCGTCAACCGTCGAACCCTTGTCGTTGACAGCAACGAAGTTGCTGAACGGGTCGCCTTCGAGCTGCTTGATGCCGAGCGAAATGCGTTCCTTCTCGACGTCGATGCCCAGAACCATAGCTTCGACTTCGTCGCCCTTCTTGTACTTGCGAACAGCTTCTTCGCCCGTTTCCGACCACGACAGGTCCGACAGGTGAACCAGACCGTCGATGCCGCCCGGCAGACCGATGAAGACGCCGAAGTCGGTGATCGACTTGATTGCGCCTTGCAGCTTGTCGCCCTTCTTGAAGTTGCGGCTGAAGTCATCCCACGGATTCGGCTTGCACTGCTTCATGCCGAGCGAGATACGGCGGCGGTCTTCGTCGATCTCGAGGACCATGACTTCGACTTCGTCGCCCAGCTGGACAACCTTCGACGGAGCAACGTTCTTGTTGGTCCAGTCCATTTCCGACACGTGAACCAGGCCTTCGATGCCCGATTCGACTTCGACGAACGCGCCGTAGTCGGTGATGTTGGTGACCTTACCGAACAGGCGCGTGCCCGACGGGTAACGGCGCGAGATGCCTTCCCACGGATCGTCGCCCAGTTGCTTGATACCGAGCGAAACGCGGTTCTTTTCCTGGTCGAACTTGAGGATCTTGGCGGTGACTTCCTGGCCAACCGACAGAACTTCCGACGGGTGACGCACGCGACGCCATGCGATGTCGGTGATGTGCAGCAGGCCGTCGATGCCGCCGAGGTCCACGAACGCGCCGTAGTCGGTGATGTTCTTGACCACGCCGTTGACGATCGCGCCTTCCTTCAGCGTTTCGAGCAGCTTTGCGCGCTCTTCGCCTTGGGTCGCTTCGATCACTGCGCGGCGCGACAGCACGACGTTGTTACGCTTGCGGTCGAGCTTGATGACGCGGAATTCGAGGGTCTTGCCTTCGTACGGGGTCGTGTCCTTGACCGGACGCGTGTCAACCAGCGAACCCGGCAGGAACGCGCGGATGCCGTTGACCATGACGGTCATGCCGCCCTTGACCTTGCCCGTGATCGTGCCGGTCACGAGTTCGTTGTTGTCGAGAGCCTTTTCCAGCGACAGCCACGAAGCGAGACGCTTCGCCTTGTCGCGCGACAGGATCGTGTCGCCGTAGCCGTTTTCCAGCGCGTCGATCGCGACGGAAACGAAGTCGCCCGCCTGCACTTCCACTTCACCCGCGTCGTTCAGGAATTCTTCGAGCGGAATATAGGCTTCGGACTTGAGGCCAGCGTTGACGACCACGAAGTTGTGGTCAACGCGCACGACTTCGGCGGAGATCACTTCGCCGGCGCGCATGTCCTGGCGGGTCAGCGACTCTTCAAACAGAGCCGCAAAAGATTCGGTATTCGGGGTGGAGGTTTGCAGGTCGGACATAAAAATCTGGATTTGCATGGTTCTGCTGCGCTTCCAGCCTGTCTAGGCCGGTTGGGCGTTGAGGCCGGAGCGCTTACGCTCGTGGCACAGATGCAAAAGCCATACGGGGTTAAAGGGTTAAGACACGCCCTGCTTCCCAGCAGGGCACCACTACATTTACTGCAACTGCTTGACTGCGATTTCTACAGCATTCTTACTGCGACTTGCCGTGTGCTTCGACATGACGCACGGGCAAGGTCTGGTACCACTGCACGACCTGTTCGACCGCCTGGTCGATGGACAGCGCCGAGGTATCCAGAAGCTTCGCATCCGCTGCAGGCTTGAGCGGCGCGGCTGCGCGGTTACTGTCACGCGCGTCGCGCTCACGCAAATCCCGGAGCAAGTCATCCATATTAGCAGAAAATCCTTTTTGGATCAATTGCTTATGCCGGCGTGCCGCGCGGGCCTCCACACTGGCCGTCAGGAACACCTTCAGACCGGCATCCGGGAAGATCACCGTGCCCATGTCGCGGCCGTCGGCAACGAGGCCCGGCAGCTTGCGGAAGGCCCGCTGACGGGCCACCAGCGCGGCGCGCACGGACGGATGCGCGGCGATCATCGAGGCGCGGTTGCCCACTTCCTCGGCGCGGATATCGTTCGAAACGTCAACGCCGTCGAGCTGCGCGAGCCCTTCGCGGAACGTGATATGGAGATCGTCGATGAGCCTGGCAAGACCATCGGCGTCATCGGCGGCGATCGTGTAGCGGATGCTGGCGAGTGCCGCCAGGCGATACAACGCCCCGCTGTCGAGCAGGTGAAAGCCGAGATGCGCGGCGACCAGCGTGGCCACCGTGCCCTTGCCGGAGGCGGTCGGGCCGTCGATCGCGATGACGGGCGTCGGGTAAAAGGGACGGGTCGATTTCATTCGGCAACGATACTCGGCTACGAAAGATTCAGGGTTGTGCGAGCGCCAGGAAGCGCTCGAAATAATCGGGGAACGTCTTGCCGACGCACTTCGGGTCGTTGATGCGCACCGGCACGCCGCCCAGGCTCACGAGCGAGAAGCACATGGCCATGCGGTGATCGTCGTAAGTGTCGATCGCGGCATTCGGCGTGAGTTTCTCGGGCGGACGCACGATCAGATAGTCCGGGCCCTCTTCCACGTCTGTGCCCACCTTGCGCAATTCCGTCGCCATCGCGGCGATGCGGTCGGTTTCCTTGACGCGCCAGCTCGCGATATTGCGCAGCGTGGTCGCGCCGTCGGCGAACAAGGCGGCGACGGCAATCGTCATGGCCGCATCGGGAATCAGGTTGAAGTCCATGTCGATCGGGTCGAGCTTGCCGTGATCGTTGCCGATCCCGCGCACCTCGATCCAGTCGTCGGCCACCGTGACGTTCGCGCCCATGCGCATGAGCGCAGCCGCAAACGCGACGTCGCCCTGGATGCTCGAACGGCCCACGCCTTCCACGCGGATCGGACCACCGCCAATAGCGCCCGCGGCGAGGAAATACGACGCCGACGACGCATCGCCTTCCACCATGATCTTGCCCGGCGACTGGTAACGCACGCCGGCCGGCACTTCGAAACGATGCCAGCCGTGACGCTCGACCTTCACGCCGAAGCGCTCCATCAGCTTGATGGTGATTTCGATATACGGCTTGGAGATCAGTTCGCCATCGATTTCGACGACCGTCACGCCGCCTTCGGCGCGCACCAGCGGCAGCGTCATCAAGAGCGAGGTGAGGAACTGGCTCGACACGTCGCCGCGCACGCGCACCGGCGCGCTCACATCGATCTGCGCGGGACGGATGCGCAGCGGCGGAAAGCCTTCGTTCTCTTCGTAGTCGATCTTGGCGCCGATCTGGCGCAGACCGTCGACGAGATCGCCGATCGGGCGCTCGTGCATGCGCGGCACGCCATGAATCCGGTAGTCGCCGCCATTGACCGCGAGCGCCGCCGTGAGCGGGCGCACCGCCGTGCCGGCGTTACCGAGAAAGAGATCCGCGCGCACGGCCGTAAAGGCGCCGCGCGTGCCCTGCACGACGCAGGTGTCGTCTTCGCGCTTGAGCTTCACGCCGAGCTTTTCCAGCGCGTCGAGCATGACGCGCGTGTCGTCGGAGTCGAGCAGATTCGTGATCGTCGTTTCGCCTTCGGCGAGCGCGGCGAGCAGCAGCACGCGGTTCGAGATGCTCTTCGAGCCGGGCAGGCGGATCGTGCCGGACGCACGGGTGAACGGTCCGAGATCGAGGTGTTCCATGAGCGTGTCCTGATGGTGCGGCATGGCATCAAAGTGGCCCTGCCGCATGACTGATGCCTTACTTGTCGGGTCCTGCCTGCGAGGGTGCGCTGATTCCCCCCTGCACGGCATGCTTGCCGCCGCGCTCCTGCCACGCTTCGCGCGCCGCGCGCGAACGCGCGAACACGGTTTCCAGCGCCGCGCCGTCACCGGCGTCGATTGCCGTGCGCAGCTTCGCCAGCACTTCAGTGTAGGCGTCCAGCTCGGCCAGCAGCGCCGTGCGGTTCGCCAGGCACACGTCGCGCCACATTTCGGGGCTCGACGCGGCAATGCGCGTGAAATCGCGGAAACCTCCCGCCGCGAACGAAAATTTCAGTTCGGCGTCGGGCGTGGCGAGAATCTGGTCGACCAGCGCGAACGAGAGCACGTGCGGCAGATGGCTCACCGAAGCGAACACGCGGTCGTGCTGCTCGGCGCTCATCTGGCCGATCACGGCGCCGGTGGCGCGCCACATCTGCGCGATGCGCTCCACATCCGCGGGCGCGTTTTCCGGCAGCGGGCACAGTACGACGTTGCGGCCCACGTAGAGATCGGGCAGCGCGGCTTCCACGCCGCTCGACTCGCGGCCCGCAATCGGATGACCCGGCACGAACTGGCCGATGCGCTCGCCCAGCGCCGCGCGCGCGGCCGCGATCACATCGCTCTTGGTGCTGCCGGCATCGGTGACGATGGTCTGCGGCTGCAAATGCGGCTCGATGCGCTCCAGCAGCATCTGCGTCTGCGCGACGGGCGCGGCGATCAGCACGAGATCGGCGCCGTCGAGCGCCTTCGCCAGCGCGGCGTCGTCGTCGAACGTCGCGGTTGCGTCGACCACGCCCAGTTCCAGCGCGCGCGCCACGGAATGCGCACGACGCCCTACGCCGATCACCTCACTGCCCGGCACACATTGGCCGCGCTCGCGCAGCCCGCGCGCCAGCGATCCGCCGATCAGGCCGACGCCGAAAATCACCAGCTTCTTGAAAGAAAACGCGCTCACGCGATCACCAAAAGTAAAAAGTTTGCGCGCTCAAACCGGCGCGAGCGAACGCTCGAGCGCCGCGATGAACGCTGCGTTTTCGTCGGCGAGACCAATCGTCACGCGCAGCCACTGCGGCAAGCCATAGCCGCCGACCGGCCGCACGATCACGCCCTGCTTGAGCAGTTCGAGATTCACGCGGTCGCCCGCCGCATCGTCCTGCCCCACGCGCACCAGCACGAAGTTGCCGTCCGACGGCACGTATTCGAGACCCATGCGCTCGAACGCGGCCGTCAGCGTGCGATAGCCTTCGGCGTTCAGCGCTGCGCTCTTTTCCAGATACGCCGTATCGCCTAGCGCCGCCACGGCCGCAGCCTGCGCGAGCGTGTTCACATTGAACGGCTGGCGCAGACGGTTCAGCAGATCGGTCAGCGCCGGCTGCGCAATCGCAAACCCGATGCGCAGACCCGCGAGCCCGTAGGCCTTCGAGAACGTGCGCGACACCACCAGATTCGGATAACGCCGCACCCACTCGATCGAGTCGTAGCGCTTGTCGGCCGCGAGATATTCCGTGTACGCCTCGTCGAGCACCACGACCACGTGCGCCGGCACCCTGGCGATGAACGCTTCGAGCGCCGCACCGTCGATAAAAGTGCCCGTCGGGTTGTTCGGATTGGCGACGAACACCAGCCGCGTATCGTCGGCAATCGCCGCGAGCATCGCGTCGAGATCGTGACCGTACTGCACGGCGGGCGTCACCCGATGACGCGCGCCCAGACCCTGAGTCGCCAGCGCATACACCGCGAACGAATACTGCGAATAGACGATCGACTGACCGCGCTCCACGCACGCATGCGCGGCGATTTCGAGGATATCGTTGCTGCCGTTGCCGAGCGTGATCCATTCTGCCGGCACGTCGTAGCGCGCGGCCAGCGCGGCCTTCAGCTCGAACGCGTTCGAATCCGGATAGCGGCCCAGTTCGGCGGCCGCCTGCGCAATCGCGCGCTGCGCCGATTCGGGCACGCCAAGCGGATTCTCGTTCGACGCGAGCTTCACGATGCGCGCCTCGTCGAGACCGAATTCGCGCGCGACTTCGGAAATCGGCTTGCCGGCGACATACGGCGCGATCTCTCGGACATAGGACGGGCCGAATGGCGTGGTCATGCGGATCTCTCCAGAACCGGATTTAAGCGGGACTTGCGCCCGTGACGGGCCAACGCGCCTGCGCACGCAACGTGGCAGGCGTGCAAACCTCGGCACAAACGTCAGCGCGAACGCGGATACGAACCGAGAATCTTGAGGAACGCAGCCTTCTTGCCGAGTTCGTCGAGCGCTGCAGCGACCGCCGGGTCGTCGCGATGGCCTTCGAAATCGATATAGAAGTAGTACTCCCACGTGCCGACACGCGCCGGACGCGATTCGAAACGCGTCATCGAGACACCGTGGCGCGCGAGCGGTTCGAGCAGCTTGTAGACCGCGCCCGGCTCGTTCTTCACCGAGACGATCATCGACGTCTGATCGTGACCCGACACACCCGCCGGCTGCTTGCCGATCATCACGAAGCGCGTGCGGTTATGCGGATCGTCCTGGATCAGCGCGTTGGCGATCAAAAGGCCGTAGTGCGTAGCCGCACGCTCGCCCGCGATGGCCGCAACCGTCGGATCTTGCGAGGCGAGGCGCGCGGCTTCCGCATTGCTCGACACCGCCTGGCGCTCCAGATGCGGCGCGTTCGCCGTCAGCCAGTGCTGGCACTGCGCAAGCGCCTGCGGATGCGCGCACACGCGCGTCACACCGGCGAGCTTGCCGCTTTGCGTCATCAGGTTGTGCTGGATCGGCAAGGCGATTTCGCCGCCGATCACGAGCTGCGTCTGCAGGAGCAGATCGAGCGTGCGCGACACCGCGCCTTCCGCCGAATTCTCGACCGGCACGACGCCGAATTCGGAAGTGCCCGACTCGACCGCACGGAACACCTCGTCGATCGACGGGCACGGCAGACCTTCGATCGACTGACCGAAGTACGCGTACATCGCCTGTTCGCTATAGGTGCCGACCGGCCCGAGGAAGGCCGCCGTGATGGTCTTTTCGAGCGAGCGGCTCGCGGCCATGATCTCGCGCCAGATCGCGCTGATGTGATCGTTGCCGAGCGGGCCGTCGCTGAGATTCTGCAGGCGCTCGATCACCTGAAGCTCGCGCTCCGGGCGAAACACGGGCGCGTTGAAGTGCTTCTTGACCTCGCCCACTTCGAGCGCAACCGAAGCGCGCTGGTTCAGGAGCGCGATGAGCTGCGCGTCGATGGCGTCGATGCGCTCGCGCAACGGCTTGAGTTGTGAATTAAGTTCGTCGTCCATGCGTGAAACCGGCAATCTGAGAGGAAATATCGATAAGGCGTCAAGCGCGCTTCAAGCGTGCTTCGCCTCGAATTCCTTCATGTACTCGACCAGTGCCTGCACTGCTTCGAGCGGCACCGCGTTGTAAATCGACGCCCGCATGCCGCCGACGGACTTGTGGCCCTTCAGCTGCAGAAGCCCGCGCGCCTTCGCGCCGGCCAGGAAATCATCATTACGTGTTTCATCGGCGAGGAAGAACGGTACGTTCATCCGCGAGCGCGCGCGGCGCTCCACCTTGTTGATGTAGAAACCGCTCGTGTCGATCGTGTCGTAGAGCAGCTGCGCTTTTTCGATATTGCGCGCTTCGATGGCTTCGAGGCCACCCTGGCGCTTCAACCACTTGAACACGAGGCCCGCGATATAGATCGCGTAGGTGGGCGGCGTGTTGAACATGGAATTGTTGGCGGCGACCGTCTTCCATTCGAACGCCGACGGGCAGATCGGCATCGCGCGGTCGAGCAGATCCTCGCGCACGATCAGCACCGTCACCCCCGCCATGCCGATATTCTTCTGCGCGCCGCCGTAGAGCACGCCGTATTTGGCGATGTCCATCGGGCGCGACAGGATGTGCGACGAGGCATCAGCAACAAGCGGGATATCGCCGAGGTCGGGAATCTCGAAGGTTTCGACGCCGTCGATCGTCTCGTTCGTGCACAGATGCACGTAGGCGGGATCGTCGGAAAGCTGCCATTCGCCCTTCGGCGGCGAGTGCGTGAAACCGTCTTGCGTGCGGCCCGTCGCAGCGATATGCGAGGCGCCGTACTTGAGCGCTTCCTTCTGCGACTTCTGCGACCACGACCCGGTGATGACGAAATCCGCGCGCGGCTTCGAACCGAACAGGTTCATCGGCACGATGGCGTTTTCGCCGATGCCGCCGCCCTGCAGGAACAGGATCTGGTGGCTCGCGGGCACCTGCATCAGTTCGCGCAGATCGAGCAGCGCTTCGCTGTGAATCTGCATGAATTCAGGGCCGCGATGGCTCATTTCCATCACGCCCATGCCGCTGCCGTGCCAGTCGAGCATTTCGTCGGCAGCCTGACGGAGGACTTCTTCAGGCAGTGCAGCCGGTCCGGCGGAGAAGTTGAAAACGCGCATCGTTTGGAGATCCCGAGGCGGGCGCTGCGGCGGTGGAGGCCGGGACGCGCCGGAAAAAGAAAATGGCCGTCTGCGCTTATCGCGCAAACGGCCATTATCGCATTGTCGCCGGGAACCCGCCAACGCAGGGTTTCCGGGCAAGGCGGCTCGATCTGACCCGCGTTTACCGCGCGCTTAAACCGCTGCGGCGGCGAACGGGATCGTCGAAAGGCGGGATTTACTTGCCCGGCTTGACCGAAGCGACTTCCTTGTCAGCCTGGTCGCGCGTTGCCTTGATCGATTGCGGCATGTACTTCTGCATCAGGCCGTTGACCACATCGCGGCCAACCTGGTCTTGCACCTGAATGAACTTGCGGCCGGTCGGGCTGCGGTAGAACGACGTCAGGTCCTTGATTTCCTGGGTGCTGTAGTACTTTGCGTAAGCTTCGTACTGAGCTTCCATGGCGTCCTGCTTGAAGCCGTCCGTGTTGAAGACCTGGCCTGCGCCGTCAACCAGCTTCGGCACTGCGTTCTTCTGCAGCGTCGGGACAGCAGCTTGCTTCTGCTTGTCCGTCATCGTCTTGTTTTCCGACAGCGCGTCCGAGAGGATCGCCGGCACGAGCTGCTTGGCCTGCATCTGTGCGCTGTTGCCGATTGCGCCGACGAGCTTCTGCGCGTCGATCGCGTCCAGCAGGTCCTTGATCGCGGCTTGCTTGGCCGAATCGATCGGTGCTGCGGCTGCAGCCGGAGCCTGTGCGGGCGCCTGGGACTGGAGCGCCTGAGCCATGGCAAACGTCGGCACGAGAGCGGCCAGCAACATAACCTGCTTGAATCGTTTTTGCATCATTACTCCCTCTGTGAAATTAATCGAATTGCCTGCCCGGCGGACGCGGGGCGCGCCTGATTCAGGCCGGTCGCGGTCTGTTCCGCGACCCCTGCACCCGCTGCCCAATCCACCCGGCATTCATTCAGAACCTGTAGCGCCGTTCAGCACTTCTGTGCTGTCACGCCGCCACCGGCAAACCGATACCAACACTCAACAGCCACTTGATGCGGCCACCCGGACGCACACCGAAAGCACCCGAAGAAGCCCACCAGACGCCTGACACGACGCGGCCCGCTCGCGCGGGCCGTTCAGTCCTGCGGGCCTAGCCTTACTCCTCGCTTTCGCCCTCGCCTTCAGCGATGTCGCCGTCGGCGTCTTCCGCTTCGGCAACCTGCTGCAGACCCGAGAGCTTCGTGCCTTCGTCAAGGCTGATGAGTGTAACACCTTGCGTTGCACGGCCCATTTCGCGGATCTCCGAAACGCGCGTGCGAATCAGCACGCCCGTGGTCGTGATCAGCATGATCTGGGCTTCCGGGTCCACCAGCGTCGCCGCCACCACCTTGCCGTTGCGCTCCGACGTCTGGATCGCAATCATGCCCTTGGTGCCGCGGCCGTGACGCGTGTACTCGGTGATCGGCGTGCGCTTGCCGTAACCGTTTTCGGTTGCGGTCAGCACGGACTGCTGTTCGTCGCCGGCCACCAGCAGGGCAATGACCTGCTGGGTGTCGTCGAGCTGCATGCCGCGCACGCCGCGTGCCTCGCGGCCCATCGGGCGCACGTCGTTTTCGTCGAAGCGCACGGCCTTGCCTGCGTCCGAGAACAGCATGACGTCGTGCGCGCCGTCGGTGATGGCTGCGCCGATCAGGTAATCGCCGTCATCCAGACCGACCGCAATAATACCCTTGCGCAACGGGCGGCTGAAGGCTTCGAGCGGCGTCTTCTTGACCGTACCCAGAGCCGTCGCCATAAAGACGAACTTGTCGGCCGAGAATTCCTTCACCGGCAGCACCACCGTGATCTTCTCGCCGTCCTGCAGCGGGAACATGTTCACGATCGGACGGCCGCGCGAGTTGCGCGAACCTTGCGGAACCTCATAGACCTTGACCCAATACACGCGGCCACGGTTCGAGAAGCACAGGATGTGGTCGTGCGTATTGGCGATGAAGAGCGTGTCGATCCAGTCGTCGTCCTTCATCGAGGTCGCCTGCTTGCCGCGACCGCCGCGCTTTTGCGCGCGATATTCGGACAGCGGCTGCGACTTCACGTAACCGGCGTGCGACATGGTCACGACCATGTCCTGCGGCGTGATCAGGTCTTCGGTGTTCAGTTCCGTCGCGTTCAGCTCGATCTTCGAGCGGCGGGCGTCGCCGAATTCGCTCTTGATCGCGGTGAGTTCGTCGGAAATCATCACCGTGACGCGCTCGGGGCGCGACAGGATGTCCAGCAGGTCGGCGATCTGGGCCATGACTTCGCGGTACTCGCCGATGATCTTGTCCTGCTCCAGACCCGTCAGGCGTTGCAGACGCATTTGCAGGATTTCCTGCGCCTGCGTGTCGGACAGACGATAGAGACCGTCGCCCTGCATGCCGTACAGCGGGTTGAGGCCTTCCGGACGATAGGCATCGCGCCCGCCCGCCGTGGCGTTGTCCTGCTCGGCGCGCGTGAGCATCTCGCGCACCAGCGACGAATCCCACGGACGGTTCATCAACTCCTGCTTCGCGATCGGCGGCGTAGGCGCTGCCTTGATGATGGCGATGAATTCGTCGATGTTCGCCAGCGCAACGGCCAGGCCTTCCAGCACGTGACCGCGTTCGCGCGCCTTGCGCAGCTCGTACACCGTGCGGCGCGTGAGCACTTCACGACGGTGCGACAGGAAATGGTAGAGCATTTCCTTCAGGTTCAGCAGCTTCGGCTGGTTATCCACCAGCGCGACCATGTTCATGCCGAACGTGTCCTGCAGCTGCGTCGCCTTGTAAAGGTTGTTGAGAATGACCTCGGGCACTTCGCCGCGCTTGAGCTCGATCACGACACGCATGCCGCTCTTGTCGGACTCGTCGCGGATGTCGGAAATACCTTCGAGCTTCTTCTCGTTGACCAGTTCGGCGATGCGCTCGAGCAGCGAACGCTTGTTCACCTGATACGGCAGTTCGTCGACGATGATCGCCATGCGCTGGCCGCGATCGATCTCTTCGAAGTGCGTGGCGGCGCGCATCACCACGCGGCCGCGGCCGGTGCGATAGCCATCGCGCACGCCCGCGACGCCATAAATAATGCCGGCGGTCGGGAAATCGGGTGCGGGAATGATCTCGATCAACTCGTCGATCGTGGCCTGGGGATTTTTCAGCAGGTGCTGGCAGGCGTCGACAACTTCGTTGAGATTGTGCGGCGGAATATTCGTGGCCATGCCGACCGCGATACCCGACGAGCCGTTGATCAGCAGGTTCGGAATGCGCGCGGGCAGGATCAGCGGCTCGCTTTCGCTGCCGTCGTAGTTCGGCCCGAAGTCGACCGTTTCCTTGTCGATGTCGGCCAGCAGTTCGTGACCGATCTTCGCCATGCGGATTTCGGTGTAACGCATGGCCGCGGCGTTGTCGCCGTCGATCGAACCGAAGTTGCCCTGGCCGTCGACCAGCATGTAGCGCAGCGAGAAGTTCTGCGCCATACGCACGATGGTGTCGTACACCGCCGTGTCGCCGTGCGGGTGGTATTTACCGATCACGTCGCCGACGATACGCGCCGACTTCTTATAGGCGCGATTCCAGTCGTTGTTCAACTCGTGCATCGCGTACAGCACGCGACGGTGCACGGGCTTGAGGCCGTCGCGCACATCCGGAAGTGCCCGCCCGACGATCACGCTCATCGCGTAATCGAGATACGAGCGGCGCATTTCCTCCTCGAGGGAGATAGGCAGAGTCTCTTTGGCGAATTGATCCATTATCGATGTCGTTGTCAGGCACGCGCGGTGCTACCGGCAAAAGCCGCCGGAAGCCGCGCAACGCACCCTGCTGTCGCATGGACGCCGCAGACGCAGCGCAATCTTCCGATTCTATCATGCGCGGCACCCCCGCCCGCCGTCCGGGCACGATGTACGTATACCTATTAGAGGGGTGAGTCCGAACGGCTCAGAAAGGCTCAAACGACCAGGCGCGGATTGACCCGTGGATCGACCCGCCGATTAATCTGCGGATTGCGCTATGAGTTCGCAAAGCAATTAAGGAAATCCCGCCTGGATGCGAGGCATAAAAGTCCTATGCGAGTCATATAGGAGTCATCTGCGCGCGACAGAAACGCAGGCATTTACGTCCTGCATATGACAATGCGCAGCACTTGATCGATGATGGCTTGCGCCCGCCCAGGTACCAGGCAGACTACCAGGCAATCGAGCGGGAACTTTTTGTTGCGGACCTACCACATTCGCCAGGGCCCAAAAGTAAGGGGCGGATTTTTTTTATCGTCGGAAGGGAACGATATGGCAAAATGCGAACGCACAAAGAGTTAGACACCGCTCGAAGTCTACACAAGACGTGCCCCACAACGCGCCAATGTTATACTTCGAGCAATGTATGACTTGTCTTCGTCATATGGCTCGCAGTAAACCTGCGGTAATCTCAATTTCGAGAGGAGAAATATGAATAAACTTTCAAAGCTCGCGTTCATTGCAGCTACCGCAGTAGTCGCTGCAACCGCACAGGCACAATCGGTGCCGGCGTCGCGACAAGCCGTCAATGACAACTGGGTGAATGGTACCGGCGAATACGTGTGGATGAACGGCACGAACGAGCTTTGCTGGCGCGATGCATTCTGGACGCCGGCCACGGCCAACGCAAAGTGCGATGGCGCGCTGGTCGCCCAGGCACCGACGCCGCCGGTCGCTCCGGTTGCTCCGGCTATCACGAGCCAGAAGATCACGTATCAAGCTGACGCCCTGTTCGACTTCGACAAGGCTGTCCTGAAGCCGGCTGGCAAGGAAAAGCTGGACGATCTGGCAAGCAAGATCCAGGCTCTGAACCTCGAAGTCGTCGTTGCGACCGGCTACACGGACCGCATCGGCTCGGCTGCCTACAACGACCGTCTGTCGCTGCGCCGTGCGCAGGCAGTCAAGTCGTACCTGGTCAGCAAGGGCGTTCCGGCAGAGCGTATCTACACGGAAGGCAAGGGCAAACGCAACCCGGTTACGACTGGTTGCAACCAGAAGAACCGCAAGCAGCTGATCTCGTGCCTCGCACCGGATCGCCGCGTGGAAGTCGAAGTCGTCGGCACGCAAAAGCAGTAATCTGCGAGCTGCGACAGCACGACTCAAAACCCCGCTCCGGCGGGGTTTTTTTATTGCGCGATCGGTCTGGATCGCACGCCGATCTGCCGCTATCCGCCCTCACCTGCACGTCATCGTCCGGGCATGGCGTCTGCTGACAAGACCCGCAAAGCGGCACGCGCTATGCCGCCCTGTTTTGCCGTCAAAGGCGCTCGCCTTTATACTCTGGGCTTGTTCCACCCTCGCTTGCGCGCTTCAGGCCAATCCGACATGACGAATGCCGATCCCCACGAACTGCAGAAATTCAGCGATCTCGCTCATCGCTGGTGGGACCCGAACGCGGAGTTCAAGCCGCTGCACGAGCTGAATCCCATTCGTCTCGGCTGGATCGACAGCCACGCGCATCTTGGCGGCAAGCGCGTGCTCGATATCGGTTGCGGCGGCGGCATCCTGTCGGAATCGATGGCGGGACTCGGCGCCAACGTGAAAGGCATCGACCTGTCCAGCGAAGCGCTGGGCGTAGCCGACCTGCATAGCCTCGAAAGCGGCATCACGCTGGAATACGAAGAGATCGCCGCCGAAGCGATCGCGGCACGAGAGCCGGGCTCGTTCGACGTCGTCACCTGCATGGAAATGCTCGAGCACGTGCCCGAGCCGCTGAGCGTGGTGAAAGCGTGCGCAACGCTCGTGAAGCCGGGCGGCTGGGTGTTCTTCTCCACGCTCAACCGCAATGTGAAGTCCTATCTGCTGGCCGTGATCGGCGCGGAATACATCGCGCAGATGCTGCCCAAGGGCACGCACGACTACGAGCGTTTCATCCGTCCTTCGGAACTGGCCAGCTTTGCGCGTCAGGCCGGTCTGACGACGGCCGAGATCAAGGGCATCACGTACAACCCGCTCACGCGTCGCTTCGCGCTGTCGAACGATTCGAGCGTCAACTATATGATCGCCTGCCGGCGCGAAGCCTGAACCGGCGCCCGCACTTCATCTCCGACATGACCCAGAACACGCCTGACACCCCGTCCGTGGACGGCACGGCGCTGCGCGCCTGCGACGCCGTCCTGTTCGACTTCGACGGCACGCTCGCCGATACGGCGCCCGACCTCGCCGCCGCCGTCAACCAGATGCGCCACGCGCGCGGCCTTGCGCCCGCGCCCTACGAGAAGCTGCGCCCGCTCGCCTCCGCGGGTGCGCGGGGCCTGATCGGCGGCGCCTTCGGCATCGGCCCGGACGACCGCGAGTTCGCAGCGATGCGCGAGGAATTCCTCGCCAACTACGCGGCGAATCTGCGCGTGGAAACGGCGCTGTTCGCCGGCATCGACGCCGTGCTCGACGATCTCGATGCGCGCGGCGTGCGCTGGGGCATCGTGACCAACAAGGTCGCGCGCCTGACCGATCCGCTCGTTAAGCTCATGCACCTCGATACGCGCGCGGCCTGCGTCGTCAGCGGCGATACGACGCCGTATTCGAAGCCGCACCCCGCCCCGCTGCTGCACGCGGCGCAGGCGCTCGGCATCGAGCCCACCCGCGTGGTCTATGTGGGCGACGACCTGCGCGACATCCAGGCGGGCCAGGCGGCCGGCATGGCGACCATCGCCGCCGCCTACGGTTACTGCGGCAACGTGGAGCCGCCTGCGCAGTGGAACGCCGACTTCGTCGCCGATACGGCCGAAGCCCTGTTCGCGCAGCTCCAGTTCGTGGGCCAGCGCGGCTGAGCGCCGATTGCGCGTGCACCGCGCCGCTTGAAAAGGGCACGGTTCGCCTCATCTGCCGAACTATGGGATAATCGTTCCTTCCTCTGGGGCCGACCTGGTTTCGACAGGGGTTATGAAGTAGGCAGGGCATGCCGAGGACCCGTCACCTCGTTAATCAATGGGAAAAACGTAACTGCAAACGACGAAACGTTCGCACTGGCAGCCTAAGGGCCGCCGTCCTCTGCCTGGCTCACTGACGGGCTAGTGTCGCAAGACCGGTAGCAATACCGCCAGAGGTCATATACGTCAGTTAAGCTCTGTCGGCGTCACGACGCCAGAGTCGAAAACCTAGTGAATCGCCGTAGCGCAGCGTGTTCGTCCGCGTCGCTCCGGTTAAATCAAATGACAGAACTACGCATGTAGAACTGTTTATGGACTGCTTCTGGACGCGGGTTCGATTCCCGCCGGCTCCACCAGAATTTGTTGCAGCAATATAAAAAACTCGCGAAAGCTTTTAAAGCTTCGCGAGTTTTTTGTTTTTGCACTGCAATAAATCTGCCATAAATAAAAAGCGGCGCAAACGCACCGCCTTTCATTTCAAAACAATTTGTAAATCCCGCAACAATTAATTATCTTGCGGGCATTGCAGATTACAGCCATTCGGATCGCCGAGATCGCCCTTCTTGCGCATTGACGATGCCTTACCGTGCTGATATTTAGCGGACGGCGCGGACGCGGCGAATTGCATCTGCGGATGTTCCTGAAGACGGAATTCGTCGGTCAGGATGCCGCCCGGCACGCCGGGCGAGTTCTGCGCGAAAGCGACGTTGACGGTGGCAAACAGCGCGCCTGCGGTTGCAGCAGCTGCACAAACATTCAGCAAAAATTTCATGGTCGATCGGCGCGGACTGCGCGCATCTGGAACGGGGGAGCTTATACCGGTCGAAAGTATCACAAAAAGCGGCGGGTTCTGCAGCGTAGGCTTACGGAGATATTGCTCCGCGTTACAACCGCCACCGCACCTTAAGCCGCGAACACCTGCCCCGACCAGCCCTCGCCCAGCGGCACCACCGTGCCGCACTCGCCCGGGTCGTAGCCTTCCAGCCGCGCCACCGCCTCGCGAAACGGCGCGCCGCGCAGCAGTTCGAGCACGGCAGCCAGCGGCTCGCGTTCGAGCTGGGCGCGATCGCAGGCGAAGTAATAGTCCTCGTCGACGATGGGGATGAAGTCGAGGCCGAAGTGATGCGCCGCCGGCTCCACGCCGAAGCCCACATCGGCCATGCCGCTGGCCACGAAGGCCGCGATCGCCGAATGCGTGAGTTCGGACGACGCATAGCCGTTCACGCGATCCGGATCGACGCCGATACGCGTGAGCAGCAGATCGATCAGCAGTCGCGTGCCCGAGCCCGGTTGCCGGTTGACGAAGCGGATGTCACCGCGCGCGAGATCGGCGAGACCCGTCACCTGACGCGGGTTGCCACGCCCGACAAACAAGCCCTGCTTGCGCCGCGTCAGATGCACCAGCACGTGACGCTGCGGATCGAGCCAGTTGCGATAGGCGTCGGCGCAGGCGGCGCGGAAATCGCCGCGCGGCAGATGGAAGCCCGCCAGATCGCATTCGCCACGCGCCAGCGCCGTGATGGCGTCGGCGCTATCGCGGTATTTGATTTCCACCGGCACCTGATCGCCAACCAGCGCCGTCACCAGCGCCGCCACCGCATAGCCATGCGAAGCGTGGATGCGCAGATCCTGCACGTCGGGCGCCAGCCAGCGATTGAGGTCGCTCGCCACTTCGCTGGCGAGCGCCTGGAGATTGCCATGCAGACGCTCGGTGCACAGCCGCTGCGAGCGCAGCACCGCCTCGCCCAGTTCCGAAAGCACCGAACCGCGCCCGCGCGCCTTGGCGATCAGCGCGCCGCCCAGGCGCTCTTCGACATCGCGCAACAACCCCCACGCATGGCGATAGGACAAACCCTTACGCTGCGCGGCCTGCGCGATGCTGCCTTCTTCCGCGACGAGGGCGAGTAGCGGCACAACGTCCGTCAGGCTTGCCTCGCGGCCATCCGCGTCGCGCACGACCAGTTGCGCCTGGCAATCGACCTTGATCATTATGAAGTCTTCCTTCCTATTGCAACGGCCATTCTACGGGCCTATTGTTCGTCCATACAACAAGACAACCCCAGCATAGATGCACACTTTATGAATAACAAGTGCATATATGCCCCTGGAGGAGCCTCACAATGGACGAGACAAATCCGCAATCGGCCACGCCGATAGCGGCTTCGGCTGATGCCCTCGTGCAGCGCCACGCGCTGCCGGGCCGCACCCTGCTGGCGATCCTGCACGCCATTCAGGACGAACTCGGTTACGTGCCGCCCGACACGGTCAGGCCGCTCGGTAAAGCGTTGAATCTCTCGCGCGCCGAAGTGCACGGCGTCCTCACCTACTACCACCATTTCCGCACCGCGCCGCCCGCGCCGGTCGTCGTCCAGCTTTGTCGCGCCGAGGCGTGCCGCAGCATGGGCAGCGAAGCGCTCGCGCAGCATGCCGAAGCGCATACGGGATGCCACTTCGGCGCGCACTCGCATGACGAGCAGGCTTCGGGCGAAAGCGTCGCGCTGGAATCGGTCTATTGCCTCGGCCAGTGCGCGCTGTCGCCCGCCATGATGATTAACGGCACGCTGCACGCAAAAGTGACCCCGCAGAAGTTCGACAGGCTGCTGGCGAAGGCCGTCGCGGCTTCCACCGCCCGCACCGAGGAGGCCGCATGACGCGCATCTACGTTCCTCGCGATTCGTCCGCGCTGGCTTTGGGCGCCGATGAAGTCGCCGCCGCGATCCAGCGCGAAGCCGCCGCACGCGGCATCGACATCGAACTCGTGCGCAACGGTTCGCGCGGCCTGCTCTATCTCGAACCGCTCGTCGAAGTCGAGACGCCGGACGGCCGTGTCGGCTACGCGAATGTCGATGAAGGCGATGTCGGCGCGCTGTTCGACAGCGACTTCGTGCGCGGCGGCCAGCACGCCAGCGGCGTCGGTCTCGTCGAGCAGATTCCGTATCTGAGCCGCCAGCAGCGCCTGACCTTCGCGCGCATCGGCATTACCGATCCGCTGTCGACCGACGACTACGTCGCGCACGGCGGCCTCGAAGGTTTGCGCAATGCGCTGCAGACCACCAGCGCCCAGGCCTGCGACGCCCTGATCGAATCGGGTCTGCGCGGACGCGGCGGCGCGGCCTTCCCGGCCGGCATCAAGTGGCGCACGGTCGCGCAGGCGCAGGCCGATCAGAAGTACATCGTCTGCAACGCCGACGAAGGCGATTCGGGCACGTTCTCCGATCGTCTCGTGATGGAAAGCGATCCCTACGTGCTGATCGAAGGCATGACGATCGCGGGCATCACGGTGGGCGCGACGGTCGGCCATATCTATGTGCGCAGCGAGTATCCGCATTCGATCGCCACGCTCGAGGAAGCCATCCAGCGTGCGCGCGCCGCGGGCTGGCTCGGCGACGATGTGCTCGGCAGCGGCAAGCGCTTCGATCTGTTCGTCGCCAAGGGCGCGGGCGCGTATGTGTGCGGCGAAGAAACCGCGCTGCTCGAATCGCTCGAAGGCAAACGCGGCATCGTGCGCGCCAAGCCGCCGCTGCCCGCGCTGGCCGGTCTCTACGGCAAGCCCACGGTCATCAACAACGTCATCACGCTCGCCACGGTGCCGATCATCTTTGCGAAGGGCGCGGCGTTCTACAAGGATTTCGGCATGGGCCGCTCGCGCGGCACGCTGCCGTTCCAGCTTGCCGGCAATATCGCGCGCGGCGGTCTGGTCGAACTCGCTTTCGGCGTGACGCTGCGCGAACTGATGGTCGATTACGGCGGCGGCACCGCCAGTGGCCGTCCTGCGCGCGCCGTGCAGGTGGGCGGCCCGCTCGGCACCTATCTGCCCGAAAGCCAGTGGGACATTCCGATGGACTACGAAGCGTATGCGGCCGTCGGCGCGGTCGTGGGCCACGGCGGCATCGTGGTGCACGACGACAGCTCGAATCTCGCCGAACTCGCGCAATACGCGATGGCGTTCTGCACGCTCGAATCCTGCGGCAAGTGCACGCCGTGCCGCATCGGCTCGACGCGCGGCGTCGAAGTGATTGCGAAGATCCGCCAAGGCGACACCTCCGAAAAGCAGGTCACGCTGCTGCGCGATCTGTGCGACACGATGGTGTCCGGCTCGCTGTGCGCGATGGGCGGCATGACGCCCTTCCCGGTGCTCTCCGCGCTCGATCATTTCCCTGAAGATTTCGGTCTCGAACCCGCTGTACAACCGGCCACCGCAGCCTGAACAAGGAACCAGCATGTCCGACACGCTCTCCCAAGCCGGTGGTTGCGGTTCCGGCAATTGCGCCTGCAAATCGGCGGCGATGAACAAGGCCAATGCCCGCTCGCCATTCGACGACACCGATTACGGCACGCCGCTGCGCCACGCCGATATCGACGTCACGCTCGAAATCGACGGCCAGCCGGTCACGGTGCCGGCGGGCACGTCCGTGATGCGCGCCTCGATCGAAGCGGGCATCAACGTGCCCAAGCTCTGCGCGACCGATTCGCTGGAACCGTTCGGCTCGTGCCGTCTGTGTCTGGTCGAAATCGAAGGCCGGCGCGGCTATCCGGCTTCGTGCACGACGCCCGTCGAAGCGGGCATGAAGGTGCGCACGCAAACCGACCGTCTGCACAAGCTGCGCCGCAACGTGATGGAGCTGTACATCTCCGATCACCCGCTCGACTGTCTCACCTGCCCCGCCAACGGCGACTGCGAACTGCAGGACATGGCCGGCGTGACGGGCCTGCGCGAAGTGCGCTACGGCTTCGATGGCGCGAATCACCTCAAGGATCAGAAGGACGAATCGAACCCGTACTTCACCTACGATCCGTCGAAGTGCATCGTCTGCAATCGCTGCGTGCGCGCCTGCGAAGAAACGCAAGGCACCTTCGCGCTGACGATTGCCGCGCGCGGCTTCGAATCGCGCGTCGCCGCGGGCGCGAGCGAGCCGTTCATGGAATCGGAATGCGTTTCGTGCGGCGCGTGCGTGGCCGCCTGCCCCACCGCGACCTTGCAGGAAAAGAGCGTCGTGATGCTCGGCCAGGCCGAACATTCGGTCGTGACGACCTGCGCGTATTGCGGCGTCGGCTGCTCGTTCAAGGCCGAGATGAAGGGCAATCAGGTCGTGCGCATGGTGCCGCACAAGAACGGTCAGGCGAACGAAGGTCACGCCTGCGTGAAGGGCCGTTTCGCATGGGGTTATGCCACGCACAAGGACCGCATCAAGAAGCCGATGATCCGCGCGAAGATCACCGATCCGTGGCGCGAAGTCAGCTGGGAAGAAGCGATCAACTACGCGGCCAGCGAATTCCGCCGCATCCAGGCGAAGCACGGGCGCGATTCGATCGGCGGGATTACGTCGTCGCGCTGCACGAACGAGGAAACCTATCTCGTGCAGAAGCTCGTGCGCGCCGCCTTCGGCAATAACAATGTCGATACCTGCGCGCGCGTGTGCCATTCGCCCACCGGTTACGGCCTCAAGACCACGCTAGGCGAATCGGCCGGCACGCAGACGTTCGCCTCCGTCGATTATTCCGACGTGATCATGGTGATCGGCGCGAATCCGACCGACGGGCATCCGGTGTTCGGCTCGCGCCTGAAGCGCCGCGTGCGTCAGGGCGCGAAGCTGATCGTCGTCGATCCGCGCCGTATCGATATCGTCGATACCGCGCACGTGAAGGCCGAGCATCATCTGCAACTGCGCCCCGGCACCAACGTGGCGATGGTCAACTCGCTCGCGCACGTGATCGTCACCGAAGGTCTGGTCAACGAAGCGTTCGTGGCCGAGCGCTGCGAGACGCGCGCGTTCGAGCAATGGCGCGATTTCGTCGCGCTGCCGGAGAACTCGCCGGAAGCGATGGAAGCGCTCACGGGCGTGCCTGCCGATCAGGTGCGCGCGGCCGCGCGGCTCTACGCGCGCCAGGGCAACTCGGCGATCTACTACGGCCTGGGCGTGACGGAACACGCGCAAGGCTCGACGATGGTGATGGGCATCGCCAATCTCGCCATGGCCACGGGCAACATCGGCCGCGAAGGCGTGGGCGTGAATCCGCTGCGCGGCCAGAACAACGTGCAGGGTTCGTGCGATATGGGTTCGTTCCCGCACGAGCTGCCGGGCTATCGCCATGTGGGCGATGCGAATGTGCGCGCGCTGTTCGAAGATGCCTGGAACGTCGCGCTGCAAAGCGAGCCGGGGCTGCGCATTCCGAACATGTTCGAAGCGGCGCTCGACGGTACCTTCATGGGCCTCTACTGCCAGGGCGAGGACATCGTCCAGTCCGATCCGAACACGCAACATGTGGCGGCGGCGCTGTCGTCGATGGAATGTATTGTCGTGCAGGATATTTTCCTGAACGAGACGGCGAAGTACGCGCATGTGCTGCTGCCGGGTTCGTCGTTCCTCGAAAAAGATGGCACCTTCACCAATGCCGAACGCCGCATTTCGCGCGTCCGCAAGGTGATGCCGCCGATCGCCGGTTACGCCGACTGGGAAGCGACGATCCTGCTCGCCCGCGCGCTCGGCTACGAGATGGACTACACGCATCCGTCGCAGATCATGGACGAGATCGCGCGTCTCACGCCCACTTTCCACGGCGTCTCGTACAAGCGGCTCGACGAAATGGGCAGCATCCAGTGGCCGTGCAACGAGCAGGCGCCCGACGGCACGCCGATCATGCATATCGACGGCTTCGTGCGCGGCAAGGGCAAGTTCGTCATCACGAAGTTCATCGCCTCGCCGGAGAAGGTCACGCGCCGCTTCCCGCTGCTGCTCACGACCGGGCGCATCCTGTCGCAGTACAACGTGGGTGCGCAGACGCGGCGCACCGAGAACTCGCGCTGGCACGAGGAGGATCGTCTGGAGGTGCATCCCGTCGATGCCGAGGATCGCGGCATTCGCGACGGCGACTGGGTGGGCATCGAATCGCGTGCGGGGCATACGGTGCTGCGCGCGAAGGTGAGCACGCGCATGCAGCCGGGCGTGGTCTACACGACCTTCCACTTCCCCGAATCGGGCGCGAACGTCATCACCACGGATGCCTCCGACTGGGCCACCAATTGCCCCGAGTACAAGGTGACCGCCGTGCAGGTGAGCCACGTGCAGCAGCCGTCGGAATGGCAACGCGAGTACTCGCGTTTCAACGAGACGCAGCTCGAGTTGCATCGCTCGCGCGAACTGCTGACCACTAACGGCAAATAAATCTGGGAAGACACGCGATGAAAAGCGATCACCTGATCGAAATGGCCAACCAGATCGGCATGTTCTTCGACTCGCTGCCCGATCGCGAGGAGGCGCTCACGGGCATTGCCGAACATATCCGCAAGTTCTGGGAGCCGCGCATGCGGCGCACGCTGCTGGCCGCGCTCGATGCCACGCATGAAAGCGACAGCTTTACCGCGATCGTGCGTGACGCGCTCGTGCAGCATCGCGAGGCGCTCACGCCCGCCACCTAGGAGGTGACAGGCGGACGCCGCGCGATCACTGCGCGGAAGGTTTAGGCGATGGCGTCGGCGCGAACCATGTTTCGCAATGGCGCAGCAGCCCGTGCAGATCCGAGCCCGTGCGCCCGCGCGCGCAGATATAGCCGTCGGGCCGCACGAGATAGAACGCGGGGCGCGTGCGGCCGTAGGCGTCGCCGAGCGTCGGTGCGCCTTCGCCCGCGAGCGGCACATCGCCCTCTTCCAGTTCCGCCAGCCACCAGACCCGCACCGCCTGCGGCATCGCACGCTCGATGGCTTCGGCGAAATGACGCAATGCCTCGGCGCCACTTCCGGCCGCGGGGCTCGCTTCGCCCGCATGCTCCGCGACATCGGCGGCGCGCACCGTTTCTTCGTCCACCAGCAGAAAGAGCGAAAAGCTCGCCGGGTCATGCAGATCGAAAATGCGGCCCTTGCCCGGCGCCTTGCCAAGCGGCCCGTCGATCACGCGCACGCAGGCATCGGGCGCACGCTCGCCTGCGCGCGGCCCGCCATCGAGCACGCGTTCGAGCGTGAGCGGACTACGCCGGTATTGAATCGACAATTCGCTCACCGCCTGGCGCGCCGCGTCGCGCAGCGGCCCGAGCGCGACCAGCGCCGGCATCACGCGTTCGCGCAGCAGCTTGAGCGGGCCGTGATCGGCTTCGACCAGCTGTGTCATGAAGCTGGTCTGGCGCAGCACGATGCGCTCGATCGGCGAACGTTCGGCGTGGTAGGTATCGAGTAGCCGTTCGGGCGCGCCGGCCAGCACGCGCGCGAGTTTCCAGCCCAGATTGAACGCTTCCTGAATGCCCGTGTTCATGCCCTGCGCGCCCGCCGGGCTATGCACATGCGCGGCGTCGCCTGCGAAGAACACGCGCTCCATGCGCAGAAAACGCACCATGCGGCTGTTGATGCGGAAGTACGAGCCCCAGGTCATATCGGCGATCGAGACCGGATGATGCACGCGGCGCTCGACCACCGAGCGGCATTCTTCGAGCGTCGGCACCGGCATCGCGCCTTCGGGCGCGGCGGGCAGCATGGTCTTGTGATCGGCGATCAGGCGATAGCGGCCGTGGCCGTACGGAAACAGCGCGGCCAGACCGTCGCCCGAGGCGAACACGTGGAATTCGTCGTCGGACCAGGGCGTGCTCGCTTCGATATCGGCGAGCAGGAAAGACTGCGCGAGCGTCTCGCCGTCGAACTGCATGCCAAGGTGATGGCGCACCGTGCTGTGCGCGCCGTCCGCCGCGATCAGCCAGGCGCAACGCAGCGCTTCCTGGCGGCCATCGGCGCGGCGCACATCGGCGCTGATACCTGCAGCGCCCTGATGCAGTTCCAGCAGTTCGCAGCCGCGCTCGACCTCGACGCCGAAGCTCGCCAGTTGCGCGGCGAGAATGCGTTCGGTTTCGCTCTGATCGAGAAACAGCAGATACGGATAGCGCGTGAACAGCGGGTCGAAGTCCAGTCGCGCGCGGCGCTGGCCGTTCGAATAGAGATTGGCGACGTGCGCGCGATGACCGCGCGCGAGAAACGGCTCGACGATGCGATGCTGCTCGAACAGTTCGAGCGTGCGCGCCTGGATGCCGATAGCGCGCGATTGACGTCCGGGTTCGCGCGTGCGATCGATCAGACGGACCGGAATGCGCGCGCGGGCGAGGCTCAGGGCAGCGGCGAGACCGGTCGGTCCCGCACCGACGATAAGCACGGACGGCTGGGAGAAAACCTCGGTCATGCAGACCTCCATACGGTCGACATGAAGCGTAGTGTACGCCCGCTCTTGGCGTGGCCGCGCGCGGGCCGGCGCGGCACTTATGTGTGACTGTGCGGCGCGGCACCCAGTTGCTCACTGGAATGCACATCGGCTTGCACATCGGCCCGCATATCGAGCGCACAGCGATGCACGCTCGTACCGAGATCGACCTGCAAGGTCACATGCTGCACGCGAAACCGCGTACCCAGCGCGCTCACGATGGCATCGAGCGCCGCGTCGCCGGGATGGCCCGCCGGCATCACCAGATGCGCGGAAAGCGCATTGCCCGTGGTGGACAAGGCCCAGACATGCAGATCGTGCACATCGGTCACGCCATGCTGCTGCGCAAGAAAAAGCCGGATACCGTCGATATCGATGCCCTCGGGCACCGCCGCCAGCGCGAGCCGCACCGATTCGCGCAGCAGACCCCAGGTGCCGCGCACGATCACGAGCACGACGACGATACTCATCGCCGGATCGACCCAGCTCCAGCCCGTGCCGAGTATCACCAGCCCGCTCACCGCCACGGCCGCCGACACGCCCGCATCGGCGGCCATATGCAGGAAGGCGCCGCGAATGTTGATGTCGTCCTTCTGGCCGCGCATGAACAGCCACACCGAAAAACCATTGACGATCATGCCGACCGTCGCGACCACGAACACGTCGAGGCCCGCGACCGGCGCGGGATGGACCAGCCGCCCGATCGCTTCGGCCAGAATCGCGCCGCAGGCGACCAGCAGCAGCGCGACATTGGCCAGCGACGCGAGAATCGAGCTGCTACCGAAACCGAACGTATAGCGCGCCGAAGGCCGCCGCGTGGCAAGCCAGGCCGCGCCCCAGGCGAGCAGCAGGCCGAGCACATCGGAGAGATTGTGGCCCGCGTCCGCCAGCAGCGCGGCCGAATGCGCGAGCACGCCATAGACGCCCTGCACGACCACGATGACGAGATTGAGCGCGACGGCCAGCGCGAATGCGCGGCCATGACCGTTGGCCGGCGCGTGGTGGTGATGATGGCCGTGCGAGCCGTGGCCGGCGTGACTGTGGTGCGGATGATCGTGATGCCCATCGGCGCTCATTGCGCTGACCTCCGGCAAGGAAGACGCTGGCCCATTATGGCGGTTCTGGCACTGCACCAGGTCAAGAACCCACGTCCGAATGGCGGAACGCCTGCGCGAGTGTGGGAAAATGCCGCCTTTGCATCTTCAAAGTCTCTGCCTTCAGGTCATGGAACAGGTTTTTGTCCGCGCGTTCGCCGCACATCGCGACGGCCGGCTGGATGACGCCGAGCGCGGCTACCGCGCGACGCTCGCCGCCGATCCCGTACACGTCGATGCGCTGCATATGCTCGGCGTGCTGCGGCATCAACAGGGCCAGCACGCCGAAGCCGCGGACCTCGTGCGCCGGGCGGTCGACCTGCGGCCGGACGACGCCGCGCTCCAGTTGAACCTCGGCAATGCGCTGAAGGCGCTCGGCGATCTGGACCGCGCGATCGAGCGCTTTCGCAATGCGCTCACGCTGTCGCCCGCCTTCGCGCTCGCGCACTACAACCTCGGCAACGCCTACGCCGCGATCGGCCGCCACGAAGATGCGATGTACGCGTTCGGCCACGCGGTGCGCCTGCAGCCGGGCGATGCGTCGTCGCACAACAACCTCGGCAATGCGCTGCACGCGCTCGGCCGCCACGCCGAAGCCGCCGACGCCTTCCGCCGCGCGCTGAAGATCCGCCCGGGCCACGCAGGCGCGCACAACAACCTCGGTATGGCCCTGAATGCGCTTGGCGACAGCGCGGGCGCGGTCGAGCATTTCCAGAAAGCGCTGCGCGCGCAGCCACGTTTCGTGGCCGCGCATTTCAACCTCGCGAATACGCTCGACGCGACCGGCTATCACAGCCAGGCCGTGTCCGGCTACGAGGCCGCGCTGGCGCTGCAACCGCAGTTCCCGCCCGCGCTGTTTGGTCTGGGCAACGCGCTCGCCGCGCTCGGCCGCCACGAAGCGGCCATCGGCGCCTATGAGCGCGCGATCGGCCTCGATCCCAAGTTTTCGCTGGCCTGGCTCGCGCTGGGCACCGCACAGCACGCGCTGGGCCGTCACGCCGCCGCGCTGCGCGCCTTCGACGAAGCGCTGCGCGCGCGGCCCGATCTGGCCGCCGCGCACCTGAACCGCGCGCTCACGTGGCTCACGCTCGGCGACTTCCGGCGCGGCCTGCCCGAATACGAATGGCGTCTCGATCCGGCTTCGCGCGACACCGGCTTTGGCGCGCTGGGCGTGCCAGTCGCCACGCGCGAGTGCCCGCCGCCAACTTGCCCGCAAGGCGTGCCGCGCTGGCGCGGCGAGCCGCTCGGCGAGCGCACGCTGCTGATCCACGCCGAGCAGGGTTTCGGCGACACGCTGCAATTCATCCGCTTCGTGCCGTCGATTTTCGCGCTGGCGCAGGCCGGCACGCGCATCGTGCTCGAAGTGCAGGCGCCGCTCGTGCCGCTGATCGCCCCCGCCGCGCACACGGCGCGCATCACGCTGATCGCCCAGGGCACGCCGCGCCCGAACGCCGACCTGCAATGCCCGCTGCTGTCGCTGCCACTCGTGCTCGGCACCACTTTCGACGCCCTGCCCGCGCCGATGCCCTACCTCGCCGCGCCCACCGCGTACCGCCGCAAATGGCGCGGCTCGCTGGGCGGCCAGGCGCGGCGCAAGATCGGCCTCGCGTGGTCGGGCCGCATTCATCGGCACGAGAACCGCAGCATGCCGCTCGCGGCGCTCGAAGCGCTGTTCGCGCTCGACGGCATCGACTGGATCGTGTTGCAACCCCATTTGACCGACGCCGAACATGCGGCGCTCGACGTGCATCCGCGTGCGCGCTCGATTCATCGCCTCGGTGAAAAGCTCGCCGATTTCGCCGATACCGCCGCCGTCATCGAACGGCTCGACGCCGTGGTGTCGATCGATACGTCGATTGCCCACCTGGCCGGCGCTCTCGACGCGAAGCTCTGGCTGATGCTGCCCTTTGCCGCCGACTGGCGCTGGTTCACCGACACCAACGCGAGCCCGTGGTATCCGCGCGCGCGGCTCGTGCGCCAGCCGCGCCCGGGCGCATGGGACGAAGTCGTCGCGCAGGTGGCGAACGCCTTGCGCGAAGGCTGACGCGCCCGCGCCACGCTTCGGCAAGCCATAAAAAAACCCGCATCGCTGCGGGTTTTTTTGCGTCTGCGAAACGCGCGGCCGACTTCAAACCGTCTTGTACTGATTGCGCGCTTCGGCCGTCCGGTAGAGCACGAGCGTGGCGATCAGCCCGCAGATACCGGCGACGCCCATCCACGCGCCCGGCGCGGCCTTGTTGCCGCTGACGTGGATCAGATAGGTCGAAATCGCCGGCGTGAAGCCGCCGATCGTCGTCGCGAGACTGTAGGCGAGCGAGAAGCCGGCCGTGCGCACATCGGCGGGCATGACTTCGGTGAGCGCCACGACCATCGCGCCGTTGTAGCAGCCATAGAGGAACGACAGCCACAGCTCGACCATCAGCAGACGCGCGAACGACGGATCGGCCACGAGCCACTGCACTGCCGGATAGGCGGTCAGGATGGTGAGGATCGTAAAGGCGAGCAGCACGGGGCGACGGCCGATGCGGTCCGAAATCGCGCCCGACACCGGCAGCCAGAACAGATTCGACAGGCCGATACAGACCGTAACGATGAGCGTATCGAGTTCGCCCATCTTGAGCACTTCCTTACCGAAAGTCGGCGTGTAAGCCGTGATCATGTAGAACGACACCGTCGTCATGATCACCATGCCCATGCCGCCGAGCACGATGCCCCAGTTCTGCGCCATCGACGCCATGATTTCGCGAATCGACGGACGATGCTTTTTCTTCGCGAATTCCTCGGTTTCCTGCAGCGAACGGCGAATCAGGAACAGGAACGGCACGATCAGACAGCCGATGATGAACGGCACGCGCCAGCCCCACGCCGTCATTTCCTCGACCGGCAGCAGGCGGTGCAGCACCACGCCGAGCAGGGCCGCGAAGATCACCGCGACCTGCTGGCTGCCCGACTGCCACGACACGTAGAAGCCCTTGTTGCCTTTGGTCGCGATCTCCGAGAGATAAACCGAGACGCCGCCCAGTTCCACGCCCGCCGAAAAGCCCTGCAGCAAACGTCCGAGCAGCACGAGCACCGGCGCGAGGACGCCGATGGTCGCGTAGCCCGGCACGACCGCAACGGCCAGCGTGCCCAGCGCCATCAGGCCGAGCGTGAGGATCAGGCCCTTGCGCCGCCCATGATGGTCGATATACGCGCCGAGGATGATCGCGCCCAGCGGCCGCACGAGGAAACCCGCGCCGAACACGGAGAGCGCGAGCATCAGCGAGGCAAACGGGTTATTGCTTGGGAAATAGGTCTTGGCGATCGCCGAGGCGTAATAGCCGTAGACCATGAAGTCGTACATTTCCAGGAAGTTGCCGCTGACGACGCGGAACACCGTGCGGAACTTCGATTCGCTGGAAGAAACGTGGGTCGCTGTGGACATGACGATCTCTGCATCTCTGAAGGTGAAACACGAAACACCGCCGCGGCGGCGATGCGCCACGACCTCACGCGCGCCCGCGCGGGCGCCCATTATGCTGCGGCCCCCAATACCCAGACATTCGGGGAAAACCTGGCCGTCTCTCGTCAATCAACAGCAACATCGGCCATTTCTTTCTAAATTAATTCAATTATTTCGAATAGCTTTCTTTTCGGCGGGGTATCGACGTGCGATACCTATCATGCACAATAGCTCATCGATGCGGCCTGTTCCGGCGATTTCACCGCCATGGCGATGGTCCGCGCTCTTCCCGCATAACGAATGCCCAGCATGCCCACCGCCGCCACCCTGACGTTGCGCCCGGCCACCGCCGCCGATGCCCCGCTCCTCGCCGCCATGCACGCCGCCAGCTGGCAGGCCACTTACCGCGGCCTGCTGCCGGCCGCTTTTCTCGAACGCGACGTCGATGCCGAGCGCGCCGCCTACTGGCGTGCGCGCATGGAAGCGCCCGGCGAAGAGCGCCGCCTCGTGCTGATCGCGGAACGCGACGCGCAGCCGCACGGCCGCACGCCGGTCGGCTTCGTGTGCGTCGAGCGCCAGCCCGAATCGCCGTGGGGCGTGCTGCTCGACAATCTGCATGCGCTGCCGGCGCATCAGGGCATCGGCGTGGGCAAGCGGCTCATGGAAGCCGCGCAGAGCTGGGCGCGCGCGCAAGGCGAAGCCCAGCTCTATCTCTACGTGCTCGATGGCAATACGCCGGCAATCGCCTTCTACGAGCGGCAAGGCTGGGAATTTTCGGGCGCCGAGCCCGATCACATGGGCGGCATCGACATCACCGCGCTGCGCTATATCTATCGGCTGAACGCCAACTAGCCGCCGCCTGTTGCGCAAAGCGCACGCGAGCGGCCACGCCCTGCGCACCCAACGCGACCCTCGCGCGCGTGACGACTACACTTCCCGTCATATTTTCGGATGTTTCCGATGGATTGCCGGAAGTCGGACCTGCAAGATCAGAGATCAACCATACGACTTCCGAATAGCGCGCTGCCGCGCTGGATTGTGGCGCGCCTTTCGAACACCACCGTGTTCCGGTGCCCCGCCTCGACAAAGGCAGCGAGAGATCCATGTCAACTTTTCCGTTAGTTCAGGTGGAAGGCGCACTCGCGATGCCGCACATGCGCCCGCTCAACCGCGTCCCGCCGCCATTCGGCCGCGAATGGTCGCTCATGCCTTCGCATTTCAGCCTGCGCACCGAACTGCACGCGCTGTATGCGGCGTTCCTGCGCACGATCTGCCTGAGCGCGGAGGCATTCCGCAAGGTGTATAGCTGGGAGCACGTCGAGCGTGCCGCCCGCGTTGCGCCTGAACCGCCGCGTCCGGCAGCCGCGCCCATCGGTGCAGCGCTGAACGCCGCGCAGGCGCAGCAGGCGGCGGCCGAAGCCATCGGCGCAAAGCCCGTCAACGCGGCGCAATCAAGCCGTTCGATGCAGGCGGCGCCGCTTGAGCGCACGCCGCCGCCATCGCACAAACTCGCGGCTAGCGCAGTGGCCATCGGCGGCGCGGCGCTGCTGGCGTGGATCGTCGCAAGCCACACGCAGCCGGGCAACGAGAAAGACCGCACGGTTCTGCGCGAATCCGTCAGCCCGGCGCCGAAAACCGCAGCCATTGGTGCAGCCAGCGCGCAATCGTCGGCACGTCTGGCCGATGAGCGTGCCGCACACGATCGCAACGTCTCGGTTTCGGGCGTGGTCGAAGGGCCGAAAGCGGTTGTCGCGGCAAAGGCGCCGGACGTTAGCAACGCAGTGAACAACGAGCGCGGCATTGCGATCGGCTCGACGATCGTCGCGCAACGGGAGGCAACGCCAGCGGTCGCGCCTTCGCCGGCGCAACGTGCAGAGAGCACCATCGCGGTCGTGGCTCCTGCTACTACGCCTGCTGTGACTACGCCCGCTGTAACCGCGCGCGCGACGCCCGCGCCAGCGCCCGCGTTTGCTCCAGCCATCGCTCCGGCAGCAAAGGTAGCGCCTGCGGCGCCGGCATCGGTCGAGCAGCCCGACTTCACGGTGCGTGCGCGCGCGAACCAACCCGTCGAATCCGCGCTCGTGTCCAGGGCCGCGAGCGAGAAGCGCGTCAGCACGTCCCGGCGCACGCGCGAGGAAACCGCCTACAGCACACGCGCGGCACGCGAACCCGCCCGCCGCCACGCGGCGCAGGAATTCACGCCGCACCTGAGCGCACCGGTCGTCACCACGCATCGCACGCAGGGCATGTACTCGGAGGCTGCGGAATATTCGCCACATCAGTTCGCGACCAATGCCAGCGACGAATATGCGTCGCTCGCCACCTACGCGAACACGCATGCAGCGCTTCCCGCCGCGAACCGCGCGCCGTTGAACGCCGACAGCACGGAATGGGTCAATCATGTCGCGCAACGCCGCGTGACCGAAGTACCCGACCACTTCGACAAATAAAGCGCACGCCTTTCAGCACACAGTAAAAAGCCCGGCTCGAAGCCGGGCTTTTTACATTCTCTCGTCCTGCGCTGACTCGTCATCCTGTGCGCGCCGCGCCATCCCTTTGGACAGCGCGGCGCAGCAATCCTTCAGCATTCCCTTAGCGGCCTACGGCAGGCAAGCCCTGCTCGGTTTGCCGCTGGAGTTGATTGACCTGATTCTGCAGATCACGCAACTGGGCTTGCGCCTGCAGCTTCTGCGCGTTGAGTGCGGCCGCATTGCCCTGCATCTGACGCTGGTAGTCGTCGACGCGCGCCTGCTGCGTGCGCGCCACGTCGATATCCGCCTGCAGACGCCGCGCACGATCTTCGTTGATCGCAATCACTCGATCGATAAACGCCTTTTGCGCCTCGATCTGCATGCGGCGAATTTCCACTTCGGCAAGACGCTGGGTCTGCTGCACGAAGTTTGCATAGATCGATTCGGCACGTGCTTCGTCCTGCGAACGAATCACGCGCCAGAAGTGCTTGTCCTGGAACAGCACCACGTAATACGTCATTTCGGGCGGATAGAAGAACAGGCTCGCCCCATAACTGGCGTTATAGGTGGTGCGCAATTCAACCAGTTGTGAATCGTGGATCAGCTGCATCAGCGTGGCGACATCGCCTTGCGAGGCGCCAGCCGTGGCCTGGTCGTCGACCATACCGGCGGGCGGCAACGCATTGGCGGGCTGCGGCGTCAGACTGCCGAGCGCCGGGCGGGCGCCCGCCACCGGCGCAGCGTCGCTCGCGGGCGCGCCGGCCCAGACGCACGCGCCGTGCTGCAGGAGTGTGAAGGCCGCAGCGGCCAGCAAAGCGCGCCGCGGCGAAAGGGATTGCTTCATGACTGCCAGTTCCGTTCAGGATTTCGAGTAACCGTTTATTATCGCCGCACGAAAATCTCATAAACGCCAATTAATTTCGGATAACAAAAGAACCTGCTGTTTGTTTGTCAGAAATCACCTAGCAAAGCATAGGAATATTCGGACAGGTTGTATGAAAAATAAAAAGGGCGATTGCTTTCGCAATCGCCCCTCTCGATGTCCTGCTTTGTTGATAAATCCAGACGTCTCGCGTCAGAAGCGCGTCAGAAACGCGTCTCGCGCGCCGAGCGCAGGAAGTTATCGAGCAGCGGCGTGCAATCGAGCAGTTCGGGACCGCCGGCGCGATGGAATTCCGGGTGCCACTGCACGCCCACCACGAACGGCGCACGGCGGTATCGCACCGCTTCGATCAGGCCGTCGCCGGCCGACACCGCTTCCACCGTCAGATCGCGGCCGAGCGTCTTGACCGCCTGATGGTGAATCGAGTTGACGATGGCTTCGCGCCGCCCCGGGAACATGCTCGCGAGCGACGATCCTTCCGGGAACGTGACCGCGTGACGATGCTGGTCGTAATGCTCGCTAACGTGCACACCGGCCGTGGGCACATCGGTGGCGATGTCCTGATACAGCGTGCCGCCGAACGCCACGTTGATGAGTTGGCAGCCACGGCACACGCCCAGCACCGGCTTGCCCGATTCGACGAATTCATGCAGCAGTTCCAGCTCGTACATATCGCGCACGCGGTCGCCGGGCCATTCCGGGCGCGGCGCAACTTCCGCATAAGTTTGCGGCGAGACATCGGCGCCGCCTTGCAGCAGCAGGCCGTCGAGGTGCTTCGCGTAGTCGCGCAGGCGGATATTGCTCGGATGGAGCATGCCCTGATGGCCGACCGTCGGAATCATGAAGACGATCACATCGCGCGACATGACCCAATGCGCGATCGATTCTTCGAGATATTGCAGCGTCTTGCCGCGCAAACCCTGCGCGCCCGGCTCGGGGTGAAAAATACGCGCCGATACGCCAATGCGCAGCGTGCGCTGGGTGATGCGCTGGCCCGCGCGATCGAATAGCTGACGCGCGCGCGCCGCGATGATGCGTCCGAGCACCGACCAAGCCGAATCGCTCGGTCGCAGGTAGCGCGGCGAATCGGGCGGCAGCGCGCCCGGCGGCGGCGGATTCTGCGCGCTGAAGTCAGGCGCCTGACCGAAGCCTGCGGGCGCGGCACCGGGGCGCGACGCGCTGCCGGTCTGCGGCGGCTGCGCGGCCGTTCCAGCCGCGGCGCCCGCCGTCGTGCTCTGGCCTTGCGCCGGAGCGGGCACGTCTTTGCTGGCATCGGCGGCAACTTCGATCGGCACTTGCGGCTTGCCCACGCCTGTGGCAGCCGTTTTGGCCGCCGCCTCGGCAGCCTGGCGCTCGACGGCGCGCGCCGTTTCCTCGCGCGCCTGCACGCCTTCGGCAACGCGCTGGGCCTGGGTGGGCGCTTCGACGGGTTTTGCGCTGATCGGCTCCTCGTCGGTGCCGACGCCGGAGCTGTCGGCGCCCGCTGTGTCGGGCGTCACGGTCGAGGCGCTTGCGGGCGCGTCAGTCGAGGCGCGTTGCGCGGCTTCGCCCGATGGCGTCTGGGCCGCAGAGGAAGTCGTGGAAGGATTGGACGGGTCGGACTCGGCGGGACGGCCTGCGCCGTCGGGAACCTCGGGGCGGTCGGTCTTGTTTTCGCTCATGACGTGGTGTCGGGGCGCGCCGCATCGTTGCAGGGCGCAAACGGATGAACAGGGTTCCGATTATGCGTCCCACGGCATGACGCCGCCACCCATTTGCACAATTGCTCACATTCCGTCACATTGGGCGCGCCTCGTGCGAGCCCGCCCAGGCGCTGCGTTCTTACTGCGAATCCTGCCCCTGGCGCTCGTCGAACGTCTCGCGCAGCGCAATCTGCATGCTTGCGTGGATCTTCACGCACCAGCGCCAGAACAGCATCGTCAGCACGGCCGCGCACACCAGCACGCCGATCAGAAAGCCCGTGGGCGGCAGGATCGTGCCCGAGAGCGCGGCCACCAGCACGAACACGCCGATCATCGACACCGCCGGCACCAGTTCGGCAATCGCGTGACGCAGCGCGCGCGTGAAGCGCCCCGCTTTCTCCGGCTGCACGCTTACTTCGGCGAGCAGCAGCGCGAGCGACTGGGTCTTGCGCCACACGGCCACGAGGAACGGCATCGCCAGCAGCAGCGCCGCGCTCCAGAGCACCACGCGCTGGATGCGCTCGTCGGGCACCCAGTTGGCGATGAGCGGCGCGGCGTAGCGCGCGCCATACGACATGCCGATAAAGATCGCCGACACCAGCGCCAGATTCACCGCGATCTGCAGCACGATGCGCCTCGTCAGCGAAAACAGCGTCGGGCCGCCCGCTTCCTGCGAACGCGGCATCAGGCAACGCAGCCACTGGCTATACATGCCGAACACGTTAGAAACCGAAGGCGGCATGGCGCGCGCGAGCCGCTGCGAGAGCGGATCGGCCACGCGGATCAGATACGGCGTGGTGAGCGTCGTGATCGCCGAAACCGTCACCGCGATCGGATAGAGAAAGCCGCTCGTGACCTTCAGCGTCAAGCCGAGCGAAGCGATGATGAACGAGAACTCGCCGATCTGCGAAACCGTCATGCCCACGCGCATCGCCGTGCGGCCGTCGCGGCCCGCGAGGAAGGTGCCCAGACCGCACGACACCAGCTTGCCGAACACCACCGCCAGCGAAATCACCGCGATCGGCCACGCGTAATCGACCAGCACGAGCGGATTGAGCATCAGCCCGATGGTGACGAAGAAGATCGCCGAAAACGCATCGCGTAGTGGCGCGACCAGATGCTCGATGCGCTCCAGATGCCGCGATTCGGCCATCACCGCGCCGATCAGGAACGCGCCCAGCGCGATCGAATAATCGAGCTTCACGACCAGCAGGCAGAACGCGAAACAAAAACCCAGCACGGAGACCAGCAGCATCTCGTCGCTGCCCACGCGCGCCACGTAGCCGAGCACGCGCGGCACGATCAGGATGCCCGCCAGCAACGAAACCAGCATGAACAGCAGCAGCTTGCCCAGCGTGATCAGCGCGATGCCAGGCGAAAGTTCGCCCGTTTGCGCGATGCCGCCGAGCAGCACCAGCATCGCGATACCCAGGATGTCTTCGACGATCAGAATGCCGAACACCAGTTGCGCGAACGGCTCGCGCTTGACGCCCAGATCCGCGAGCGCCTTGACGATGATGGTGGTGGAGGAAATCGCCAGAATCGCGCCGAGGAACAACGAGTCCATCGTGGCCCAGCCGAACGCGCGACCGATCTCATAGCCGAGCCACAGCATCACGACGATTTCCGATATCGCCGCGACGATGGCCGTCGCGCCCACCTGGAACAGTTTGCGCAGACTGAATTCCAGCCCCAGCGAGAACATCAGGAACACGACGCCGAGTTCGCCCATCGTCTGGATGGTCTGTTCGTCGTGGATCAGCTGGAACGGCGGCGTATAAGGCCCGATGATCACGCCCGCCGCGATATAGCCGAGCACCACCGGCTGTTTCAGGCGATGAAACAGCACGGTGACGATCCCCGCGATCGCCATCACGACTGCCAGATCCTGAATAAAGCCGACTCCCTGGTGCATAAGCCCAATTCCTTACAAAATGCTATCGAATAGCTGAATGTTACCCGATGATCGCGTTGCGCCGAATTGCGCGGGCAAGAAAAAATCCACGTTCTACAATGGTGCGTCCCTTGCAGCCGAGCATTGCCGCACGGTGCGCGCGGGCCGTTGTTGCGTCGCCGCCCGCTGTTACGAATCCCCTGAACCGCCCGACCCGCCTTCTGTGCGCCCACTGCCATGACCGCCTCCCCTAGCAACGCCCCCTTTGCGCCGCTCGCCCAGCTGGCCGCCGATCTGGCCGCGGGCCGCACCACCAGCCGCGCGCTCGCCGAAGCCGCGCTCGAACGCATCGCCGACCCGGCGGGCCAGGGCGCGACCGTCTTTACGCACGTCGAGGTTGAGCGCGTGCGCGCCGCCGCCGATGCGCACGACCGCCTGCGCGCCGCCGGCACGGTGCTGTCGCCGCTCGCGGGCATTCCAGTTTCGGTGAAGGATCTGTTCGACGTCGAAGGCGAAGTGACGCGCGCGGGCTCCACGGCGCTGGCCAACGCCGCGCCCGCCAGCGCCGACGCGCCCGTGGTCGCCCGCCTGCGCCGCGCGGGCGCCGTGCTGGTCGGCCGTACCAATATGAGCGAGTTCGCGTTTTCGGGGCTTGGCCTGAATCCGCATTACGGCACGCCGCTTTCGCCGTGGCAGCGCCACGTGAAGGGCGATGAGCGCGTCGCGGGCGGCTCGTCCTCGGGCGCGGCCGCTTCGGTTGCGGACGGCATGGCCGCCATCGCGCTCGGCACCGATACCGGCGGCTCGATCCGCATTCCCGCCGCATTCTGCGGCCTGACCGGATTCAAGCCCACCGCTGCGCGCATTCCGCGCACCGGCGGCGTGCCGCTGTCGACCACGCTCGACTCGTTCGGGCCGATCGGCAACACGGTGGCGTGCTGCGCGCTGGTCGACCGCATCCTCGCCGGTGTCGCGCCGCATGTGCCGGCCGCGCGGCATCTGGAAGGCGTGCGCATCGGCGTGCTGACGAATTACGTGACCGACGGCGTCGATCCCGAAGTCGCGGAAACGCTCGATACCGCGCTCAAGCATCTCGATGCCGCGGGCGCGATCGTCAACGAAGTGCGTTTTTCGGCGTTCGAGCGTTTCGGCGAAATCAACCGCATCGGCTTTTCGCCAATGGAAGCCTACGCGTGGCATCGTGCGCTGATCGCGCAGCATCGCGACCAGTACGATCCGCGCGTGCTCGTGCGCATTCTCAAGGGCGAGCCGGCCAGCGCCGCCGACTATCTCGACCTGATCGCCGCACGCGCCGCTGTGCTGGAGGAAGCGCAGGCCACGCTCTGGTCGCGCTTCGACGCCGTGATCGCGCCGACCGTGCCGATCGCCCCGCCCGCCGTCGCCCCGCTCGTCGCCGACGATGAAGCCTTCGCGCGCACCAACGCGCTCGTGCTGCGCAACCCGGCCGCGTTCAACTTTCTCGATGCCTGCGCCCTGTCGCTGCCGATCCACCGCCACGGCGCCGCGCCGGTCGGGCTGATGCTCGCCGGCGCGCCCTACGCCGACGACGCGCTGCTCGCCATCGGCCGCGGTGTGGAAGCCGTACTCGCGCCGCTGCGCTAATCGAGACTTCTACGGGGCGCTTGCGCCGCCGCATGCCGCCCCGTGCACTTTCTCGCGACGCATTGCCTTCGCGCTAGAATCCCGACACGCCGTTGCAGCCGCGCCGCGGGAGCGCCGCTGCGTCATCCAACCCGAACAAAACGAACACATGAACGACGATAACGCGCTGTTGCGCCGCGAACGCAGCCTGTTGGTGCTTCTCGGTCTGATCTGCCTTGCGCTGCTGGCCGGCGCCCTGTACATGCAGTATTTCGAGCGTCAGGACCCCTGCCCGCTGTGCATTCTCACGCGTTACTTCTTCATTCTGATCGCCGTGTTCGCCTTCCTCGGCGCGCGCTTCACGAGCTGGCGCGGCGTGCGTGCGCTCGAAGGTTTGATCGTGATTTCGGCGGTGGGCGGCATCGTGGCGTCGGCGCGTCTTGCGTGGGTGCAGGCATTCCCCAGCTTCAGCTGCGGCTTCGACACCTTGCAGCCGATCGTCGACGCCCTGCCGCCCGCGCACTGGCTGCCCGGCGTCTTCAAGGTTCAGGGTCTGTGCGAAACCACTTATCCGCCGATTCTTGGCCTGACCTTGCCGCTGTGGTCGGTGGTGGCGTTTGTCGTCGTGTTCGTCGCCGTGCTGGCGAGTCTGTGGCGTAACCGTCGCCGTCAGGTGTCGTGGCCCGGCATCCGCCGCTAAGCCGCCAGCGGGCCAGACCGTCAGAGCAGGCCGCCCCGTCAGCGGGCGGCCCATCGTCCCCCTGTTTTTCTCCCGGCTTTTCTTGCTGCTCCTACGCAGTAAAGGGCCAAATCCTTCATCCTCCGGTCATGGGCGCCGTCACATAACCCCCATCATCCGCAGGGAATACTTTCCTCGCGCTGTCAGTGTTACAGTCCCAACTGGATGGCGATCTACGTGCGCGAGGCCGGCTTCGGCCCGCCCGGTTTTCCTGCGTAACGCGCGCCTGATCCGCAATGTCTCCCGGGTTTCACATGACAACGCAAACCATCCGATACGTCCTTCGCGGCGCCGCCCTTGAGCTTCATGGCGCGCCCTCCCAGCGCTCCATCGAGCGCCATGCGTGCGCGCACGCCCCGACTCTCCTTCGCCTCGACCGCTGTGTTCACCGCGCGCATGACGCCGTGGACGAACGCGCCTTGCCGCTCGCTTAGTAGGAGCCCTGTCCGATGCAAGCCTGGGTCACCGATCTCCAACAACTGCTCGCGCATGGCGATGCCGCCGTGCTGGTGACGGTCGCGCGCGCCGAAGGCTCGGTGCCGCGCGAAGCCGGCACGAAGATGATCGTCACGCGCGAAGCCGCGCGCCACACCATCGGCGGCGGTCATCTGGAATGGAAAGCCATCGAAATCGCGCGCCAGGTGCTGCGCGACGGCATGCGCATGTCGCACGCGCGGCGTCTGGAGCGGCTGTCGCTCGGCCCGAGTCTGGGTCAGTGCTGCGGCGGCGCGGTCGTGCTGGCGTTCGAGCGGCTCGATGTCGCCGATCTCGGCTGGCTCGCCACGCTCTCGCGCCGGCTCGCCGCAGGCGCATCGACGGTTCGTAGCGTATCATTCCGCTCCTCGCGGAACGGGGCCATGCTGACCGATGCCGATGCCGGCGCCGTGATGCTCTCGGAGCCGGAACCGGGCGTCGATGCCGCCGACTGCCTGCTCTGGGATACCGCCGCTGGCGCGCAAGACGCAGCACTGCTGCTCACCGAAACGATCGCGCCCAACGACTTTCCGGTCGTGCTGTTCGGCGCGGGACACGTCGGTGCGGCGCTGGTGCGCGTGCTCGGCACGCTGCCCTGCCGGGTGCGCTGGGTCGACCAGCGCGACGCCGCGTTTCCCTCGCCGGAGGAATTCGCCGCGCTTGGCGCGCCCAACGTCGTCATCGACGCCAGCGACGCGCCCGACCAGGCCGTCGAGGCCGCGCCGCCCGGCACCTGCTTCATCGTGATGACGCACGATCATGCGCACGATCTCGATCTGGCCGAACGCATCCTGCGACGCGGCGACTTCGTGTTCTTCGGCATGATCGGCTCGCACAGCAAGCGCCAGCAGTTCGAGCACCGGCTCGCCGCGCGCGGCATCGACCCGATGCAGATCGCGCGCATGAACTGCCCGCTGGGCGTGGACGGCATCGTCGACAAATCGCCCGAGGTGATTGCGATATCGGCTGCCGCCCAGATGCTGCAGGCCATCGAGGCCGCCACGGCGCATGCGCATGCCACGCATGCCCAGGCGGTGCCCCATTCCGCGTGATGTCACCCACCAGAAAATTTTGACCGACCAGATCATGACGATCACGACCACCGCAATCGCTGCTAATCCGCTAGTCCAGAAAGCCCTCGGCGCGCCCAAGTCCGAGCTGCATATCCATATCGAAGGCTCGCTCGAGCCCGAGCTGATTTTCGCGCTCGCCCAGCGCAACAACGTCAAGCTCGCCTACGAGTCGATCGACGCCCTGCGCGCGGCCTACGCGTTCACCGACCTGCAATCGTTCCTCGACATCTATTACGCGGGTGCGAGCGTGCTGCTGCACGAGCAGGACTTCTACGACATGACGATGGCCTACTGCGAGCGCGCGCTCGCGGACAACGTCGTGCACACCGAAATTTTCTTCGATCCGCAAACGCACACCGAGCGTGGCGTGTCGATCGACACCGTGGTCGCGGGTATCGACCGCGCGCTCGCCGACGCCGAAAAGCGCGGCCTCACCAGCAAGCTGATCCTGTGCTTCCTGCGCCATCTGAGCGAAGAAGACGCGCTGGCCACCTGGGACGCGGCGCAGCCGGCGTTCGAGCGTTATCCGCGCATGATCGGCGTGGGTCTGGATTCGTCGGAACGCGGCCATCCGCCTTCGAAGTTCGAGCGCGTGTTCGAAAAGGCGCGCGCCAAGGGCCTGAAGCTGGTCGCGCATGCCGGCGAGGAAGGCCCGCCCGCCTACATCTACGAAGCGCTCGATCTGCTCAAGGTCGATCGCGTCGATCACGGCGTTCGCAGCATCGAGGACCCGGCGCTAGTCGCCCGTCTGGCCGATTCGCGCGTGGCGCTGACGGTCTGCCCGCTGTCGAACACCAAGCTCTGCGTATTCGACGACATGACGCAGCACACGCTCAAGCAACTGCTCGACGAAGGCGTGGCCGTGACCGTCAATTCGGATGATCCGGCTTACTTCGGCGGCTACGTCAACGAGAACTACCGCGCGATCATCGAAGCGCTCGAGCTCGACGACAAAGAGGTGTACACGATCCTGCGCAACGGCTTCGAGGCGTCGTTCGTGACGGCCGACGAACGCGCCGCGCTGATCGCAAAGCTCGACGCTTACTGGGCTTAAAGCAGGAGCGAAAGCCGCCGCGCGCCGCAGTTGGGCGGCGCGGATCTTTCGGCCCGGGCATCGCCCAAGACCGTGAATGACTTGAGGGAACGGCGCACCGCGCGCCGCGCCCGGGGCGCTTTTACGCCTGGATTTAGCGCCTGGATTTTCAAGGCCCGATTAACCGCCTGTCGATCTGACGTTTATCTGACGCTGTTCGGACATGAATCGGATGGTTATCCGATGCAGATCGGGCCGAGTTTTACGCGCCGCGTTTTCAGGAGCGGCGCCCGCGATGCGCGCCAGTGCGATGACGAAGCGCGCACGCATCCTGCTCATGAATACCTGAATTCTCCGGAGACGATGTTCCCATGACTCAATCGGCTTTTCGCGCACAACTCCTGACCTTCACCGGCGACCCCGCGCAGTCGCCCGACGCGGTGCAATTCCATGAAGACGGCGTCGTGATCGTCGAGGACGGCCGCGTGGCCGCGTCCGGCGCGTGGTCCGCCCTCAAGGACCGCGTGAGCGACGGCGCGCAGGTGCACGACCTGCGCGACAAGCTGATCGTGCCGGGCTTCATCGACACGCACATCCACTACCCGCAGACCGACATGATCGCCTCGCCGGCACCGGGTCTGCTGCCGTGGCTCGACACCTACACGTTCCCGACCGAACGCGGCTTCGAGAACGAAGCGGTTGCGCAGGACACCGCGCAGTTTTTCGTCGACGAACTGCTCAAGAGCGGCACGACCACGGCGCTGGTCTACTGCACGGTGCACAAGCAATCCGCCGATGCGCTCTTCACGGCGAGCGAAGCGAAGAATCTGCGCATGGTCGCGGGCAAGGTACTGATGGACCGCCATTGCCCCGAGTTCCTGCGCGACACGCCGCAAACCGGTTACGACGACAGCGCGGAGCTGATCGATCGCTGGCACAACAAGGGCCGCCAGATGTATGCGCTCACGCCGCGTTTCGCGCCGACCTCGACGGAAGCGCAGCTCGAAGCGTGCCAGGCGCTCGCGAAGGCGCACGGCGACATCTTCATCCAGAGCCACGTGGCCGAAAACCTCGATGAAGTGAAATGGGTGAAGGAACTGTTCCCGCGCCAGCGCAGCTATCTCGATGTCTACGATCATTACGGACTCCTGCGTCGCCGTGCCGTGTACGGCCACTGCATCTGGCTCGACGAGGAAGATCGCCGCCGCATGGCCGAAACCGGCGCGGTCGCGGCGCACTGCCCCACGTCGAACCTGTTCCTCGGCAGCGGTCTGTTCGATTTCGACAAGGCGGCGCAATCGGAGATGTCCGTCGCGCTCGCGACCGACGTGGGCGGCGGCACTTCGTTCTCGATGCTGCAGACCATGAACGAAGCGCACAAGGTCGCGCGCATGGGCGGCCATCATCTGACGGCCACGCGCATGTTCTGGCTGGCGACGGCGGGCGCCGCGCAGGCACTCGATCTCGCCGACAAGATCGGCACGCTCGCGCCGCAGACCGAAGCCGACTTCGTCGTGCTCGATCCGAAGGCCACGCCGCTGCTCGCCCGCCGCACGGCGCGCGCGGAATCGCTCGAAGAACTGCTGTTTGCGTTCGCCCTGCTCGGCGACGATCGCGCCGTGTTCGAGACCTACGCAGCAGGCGCACGCGTGCATAGCCGCGAGGCTGCGTAACGTTGTATCCGATCGTCGTTAGTGTCGATACCAAAGCAAAGCGCGCCGGACCGCGAAGGTCCGGCGCGCTTTTTTGTCCCTCTTCGACGCTAACGCCGCTTTGCTAACGCCGCTTATTTGGCCTGCGCAGCCGCCGGCATCGATGCCGCGGACGCTGGCGCGGCTGGCGCTTCGTTCGGCGCGCCGCCGTTCTTGTCGACCGGCAGTTTCACCTGCGTGACCGTGCCGTTCTGCAGCGGGAAGTTCGCCAGCGCGCTGCGCACCAGATACGGCATCACGCGCACGAGCGAAGGATCGTCGCCCGAAGCGCGCGCGGAGACGTTATAGAGCTCCTTGCCCGACACCTTGTCCGTAATGCGCACCGCCAGCACGTGCGAATAGACCGGATAGCTCTGGTTCACATAGGCCGGCCCGTACGGACCCCACGGGCCCCAGGGATTGAACGGCCCCCAGTACGGGCTCGGCCACGGGTTGTAGAACACCGGCTGGGCGACCGTCACCGTATCCATGCGGCTGCCGTACGCGAGGCCCACGAGATAGTGCGCCTGCGGTTGCGGCACCTGACGGAACGCCTGGGCCGACAGGCCATCGGCGACCAGGTTTTCATAGGTCGATTGCTCGATGCTGTGCTGCTGGTCCGGGTTGCGGGTGAACGCGTAGGTGCGCGTGGCGTCGCTGCCGCCATCCCACGCGGAGAACGCGGTCACCTGGCTCGTCACGTAGGTCGTACAGCCGGACAGCGTCACGGCAAGCGCGGCCAGCATCAGCAGGGCGCGGCGGGTCCATCGGTCGGAAATCATGGTCTTCTCTTGCAGTCTTGCCAGTGGTTGTGAAAGCGCAGTCGTGGGGGCCGCTCCTTCTCGTACATATCGGGCATAAGGCTGATACGTATCTGCCGCGGCGTTTATTCCGTCGAGCGGGCGTCGCCCTGCGATTGCGGCGATCTTCTACGCTATCGGCGTACTCCACACGTGCTCCGCCCGGCTACCCGGGCACGCGCAATGCATCGCGGCAGGCCCGATCATACTGACTCGCGCGGCAGCGTGAAAGTTCGCCGCCTTCGCCCGACCGGAGCCGGCCAGCGCCCACGCTTCGGACAAGCCGCCCGCGCCTTTGTACAATGGGACGATCGGCCGCCAGCCGGCGGCCACCTCATCCGACTCTCCGACCGACGTTCCCCCGCACGAGACCATGTCCGATACCGCCACGCCCACCGTGATCCGCCGCGAAGACTACGCGCCGCCCGCCTTCCTGATCGATACCGTCGATCTCGAATTCGATCTCGTGCCCGAGCGCACCATCGTCAAGAGCACGCTCGCCGTGCGCCGCAATCCCGACGCCCATTCCAGCACGACGCCCGCCGCCCACCTCGACCTGATGGGCGAGCAGCTGGAGTTCATCGGCGCGACCATCGACGGCCAGCCGTGGGAACAGGTGCGCGCGCACGAACACGGCCTGACGATCGAAAACGTGCCCGAGCGCTTCACGCTCACGCTCACCGGCGCGTGCGATCCGGCGGCGAACACCACGCTCTCCGGCCTCTATGTATCGAGCGGCAACTTCTTTACGCAGTGCGAAGCCGAAGGTTTCCGCCGTATCACGTGGTTCCTCGACCGCCCGGACGTGATGTCCACCTACACGGTCACCCTGCGCGCCGACAAAACCTCCTACCCCGTGCTGCTCTCGAACGGCAACCTGATCGCCGAAGGCGACCTGCCCGATGGCCGCCATTATGCGAAGTGGGAAGACCCGTTCCGCAAGCCGAGCTATCTGTTCGCGCTGGTCGCGGGCAAGCTGGTTGCGCTGGAAGAGCGCATCAAGAGCGGTTCGGGCAAGGAAAAACTGCTGCAGGTGTGGGTCGAGCCGCACGATCTCGACAAGACGCGCCACGCGATGGACTCGCTGATCCACTCGATCCGCTGGGACGAGCAGCGCTTCGGCCTCGAACTCGACCTCGACCGCTTCATGATCGTCGCCGTGAGCGACTTCAACATGGGCGCGATGGAGAACAAGGGGCTCAACATCTTCAACACGAAGTACGTGCTGGCGAACCCCGAAACGGCCACCGACGTCGACTTCGCCAACATCGAAGCCGTGGTCGGCCACGAGTACTTCCACAACTGGACCGGCAACCGCGTGACCTGCCGCGACTGGTTCCAGCTGAGCCTGAAGGAAGGCCTCACGGTGTTCCGCGACCAGGAGTTCTCGGCGGCGATGTCGGGCGGCGACGAAAACGAAGCCGCGCGCGCGACCAAGCGTATCGAAGACGTGCGCGTGCTGCGCCAGATGCAGTTCGCCGAAGACGCGGGCCCGATGGCGCATCCGGTGCGCCCCGAAAGCTACGTCGAGATCAACAACTTCTACACGATGACGGTCTACGAGAAAGGCTCGGAAGTCGTGCGGATGTATCAGACGCTGTTCGGCCGCGACGGCTTCCGCAAGGGCATGGATCTGTACTTCAAGCGCCACGACGGCCAGGCCGTGACCTGCGACGATTTCCGCGCCGCCATGGCCGATGCCAACGGCCGCGACCTCGCGCAGTTCGAGCGCTGGTACAGCCAGGCCGGCACGCCGCGCGTGAGCGTGACGACGCAGTACGACGCCGCCGCGAAGCGTTACAGCGTGACGCTCTCGCAAGGCTATGCGAACGGCTCGCCCGCCGCGCGCGAAACCCAGCAGGGCCCGCTGCTGATTCCGTTCGCGATCGGCCTGATCGGCCCGGACGGCCGCGATCTGCCGCTCAAGCTCGAAGGCGAAGCGCAAGCGGGCGCGACCACGCGCGTGCTCGAAGTCACCGAAACGCAGCAGACCTTCACCTTCGTCGACGTCGATGCCCGGCCGCTGCCCTCGCTGCTGCGCAACTTCTCGGCGCCGGTGATCGTCGAGTACGACTACGGCAACGACGAACTGGCTTTCCTGATCGCCCACGACAGCGATCCGTTCAACCGCTGGGAAGCGGGCCAGCGCCTTGCCACGCGCGAACTGCTTTCGCTGGCGGCGCGCGCATCGGCGGGCCAGCCGCTCGAAACCAGCGACGCGCTGGTGCAGGCCTTCAGCCGCGTGCTGACCGACTCGACGCTCTCGCCCTCGTTCCGCGAACTCGCGCTGATGCTGCCGTCGGAAACCTATCTCGCCGAGCAGATGGCGCAATCCGATCCGGCCGCCGTGCATGCCGCGCGCCAGTTCGTGCGCAAGCGTCTGGCCAACGCGCTCAAGGCCGAATGGCTGGCGGCGTATCAGGCCAACCTGACGCCGGGCGCCTATGAGCCGACGCCGGAAGCCGCCGGTCATCGCGGTCTGAAGAATCTCGCGCTTTCGTATCTGAGCGAACTCGACGATCCCGCCGATGCCGTGCGTCTGGCCACCGCGCAGTACGACGACGCCAACAACATGACGGATCGCGCGGCGGCGCTGTCGGCGCTGATGAACGCGTCGGCGGCCACGGGCGCGGGCTACGCGAAGAAGGCGCTCGAAGACTTCTACGTGCGCTTCGAGCAGGAACCGCTCGTGATCGACAAGTGGTTCTCGCTGCAGGCCACGCAGCGCGGCACGGCGCAGCGTCCGGTGATCGACACGGTGCGCGCGCTGATGCGCCATCCGGCCTTCAATCTGAAGAATCCGAACCGCGCGCGCTCGCTGATTTTCAGCTTCTGCGCGGCCAATCCGGCGCAATTCCACGCCGCCGATGGCTCGGGCTACGCGTTCTGGGCCGAACAGGTGATCGCGCTCGACGCCATCAACCCGCAAGTGGCCGCCCGTCTGGCGCGCAATCTCGAACTGTGGCGCCGCTTTACGCCTGCCCTGCGCGACAAGATGCGCGCCGCGCTCGAACAGGTCGCCGCACGCGTGAAGTCGCGCGATGTGCGCGAGATCGTGGAAAAAGCGCTCGCCTGACGCGTCCAGCGCGCCTGAGCGTGTCGCACCGCAAGCCGGCCCCGATGGGCCGGCTTTTTTCTGCTCGATTTTTTTGCGCTTTTTTCCGATTATTTTTCCGCGCCACATTCCCTGCCCGGCCCGCCAGCGCGCGCGTCCACGGCTTTTTTGCAGCTTCGCGCCGCGGGCTGACACGGCCCAGCGGGTAGAATTGCGCTATTCCCCAAGCTCCCCGGAGTACTGCAATGGCATTGCAACGTCGTACCACTCTCACGAAATACCTGATCGAGCAGCAGCGCGAACACAAGAACCTGCCCGCCGATCTGCGTCTGTTGATCGAAGTCGTCGCGCGTGCGTGCAAAGCGATCAGCTTCAACGTCAGCAAGGGCGCGCTCGGCGATGCGCTGGGCACCGCCGGCAGCGAGAACGTTCAGGGCGAAGTGCAGAAGAACCTCGACATCCTGTCGAACGAAATCCTGCTCGACGCCAACGAATGGGGCGGCAACCTCGCAGCCATGGCCTCCGAGGAAATGGAAACCTTCTTCCCGATCCCGGCCAACTATCCGAAGGGCGAATATCTGCTGGTGTTCGATCCGCTCGACGGCTCGTCGAACATCGACGTGAACGTGTCGATCGGCACGATCTTCTCGGTGCTGCGCTGCCCGGACGGCAAGCAGGCCACCGAAGAATCGTTCCTGCAGCCGGGCACGCAGCAGGTTGCCGCCGGTTATGCCGTGTACGGCCCGCAAACCGTGCTCGTGCTGACCACCGGCAACGGCGTGAACTGCTTCACGCTCGACCGCGAACTGGGTTCGTGGGTGCTCACGCAAAGCAATATGCGTATCCCGGAAGACACGCGCGAATACGCGATCAACGCCTCGAACGCGCGCCACTGGTATGAGCCGGTCCAGAAGTACATCGGCGAGCTCACCGAAGGCAAGGACGGCCCGCGCGGCGAGAACTTCAATATGCGCTGGATCGCCTCGATGGTCGCGGACGTGCACCGTATCCTGAATCGCGGCGGCATCTTCATGTATCCGGCCGACAAGCGCGATCCGTCGAAGCCGGGCAAGCTGCGTCTGATGTACGAAGCGAACCCGATGTCGTTCATCGTCGAGCAGGCCGGCGGCGTGGCGACCAACGGCGAAGACCGCATCCTCGACATCCAGCCGACGAGCCTGCACGAGCGCGTCGCGGTGTTCCTCGGCTCGAAGAACGAGGTCGAGCGCGTCACCCGTTATCACCACGAAGCGAAAAAATAAAAAAAGATGAGGAAAGGGCTTGCATTCTTCTGAGCACTTTCCTATAATCTTTCTTCTCTGATGTGCGGCCGGAATAGCTCAGACGGTAGAGCAGCGCATTCGTAATGCGAAGGTCGGGGGTTCGATTCCTCTTTCCGGCACCAACGATTCAACAAAAAGCCCAGTCTTCGGACTGGGCTTTTTGCTTTGCAGCGAGAATTTCGTTCATCGCTTCGACATGGCGAACGAAATCACCCGCAACTTGAGGCAGCTCAGCGGGCGGCTTCCAGCGCCAGCGCTGCCTTCACGTCCTCCAGCACCGGTCCCCACTGCCCCAGTTCACGCTGCCTGAAAAGCCGCGCCGACGGATACCACGGACTGTCCGCGCGCTGCGCCATCCAGCGCCAGTCGGTGCACGCCGGCAGCAACACCCAGACCGGCACGCCCGCGGCCCCGGCCAGATGCGCCACCGAGGTATCGACCGTCACCACCAGATCGAGCGAATGCACGATCGCCAGGGGGTCTTCGAAAGTCGAGATACGCGTGCTGAGCGGCGTCATGTCGATCCCGGCGGGCAAGCCTTCGAGCGCATGTTGCGCGTCGCCCTTTTGCAGCGAGAACCACGACACGCCCGGTTGTTCGAGCATCGGCAGCAAGCCATCCAGCGTCACCGATCGATAGCGGTCGAGGTGATATTGCGGATTGCCGCTCCACACCAGTCCCACGCGCAGGCGGCCGCTCTTTTCCAGCTGCTCACGCCAGCGCGCGATTTCCGGCTGCAGCGCGCGCAGATACGGCATCTCGAGCGGAAGATCGCTCAACACGAGTTTCATATGCTCGGGCATGCGAAACATGCGGCACCAGAAGTCGTAATCGCCGCGCGGCAATGTCTCGAATACTTGATGCACGCCGCTCGCACACCGCGCTACGCCAACCAGCGCCTTATCGACCCAGACATCGACGTGTGCGCCCGCGCGATGCAGCCACGCGGCGCAACGCAGCAACTGGATCTGATCGGCGAGGCCCTGCTCGCCCAGCAACAGAAAGCGCTTGCCCACCACCGGCTCGCCGCGCCATTCGGCAAACGGCGGACGCGCGAGCGTGCTGTTTTCCGGCAACTGCTCGTGCCACGCGTATTGTTTCCAGCCCGCTTCGAACGCCCCCTCGCGCAATAGCGAAACGGCCAGGTTGAACTGGATGGGCGCGTTATCGGGCGCGACGCGCGCGGCCTCGACGTTGTATCGGTGCATGCTCGCGAAATCGCCGCGCATGTGCGATGCGTACGCGGCGTTGTGATGCAGCAGCCACATCGACGGATCGACCGCCAGGCCCTGCTTCGCCACGTCGAGCGCGAGATCGAACCGATCGAGCTTGTTCAGCGCGAAAGCGAGTTCCTTGAGCGCGTAGGCATCGGCGGCGAATTCGGCACGTAGTTGCGCAATCACCGCTTCAGACTGCGCGCGATGACCAAGCCGCGAGTGAAGCTCCAGCAAGCTCAGTCCATCGGTGAGGCGCGCATTCCCCAGACGCCAGGCGTGCTCGAAATAGCGGACGGCGTCCTCGTCCCGGCCGGCTTCGATGCCCAGATCGCCCAACCGGCGCGCCGCATGATGCAGATCAGGATCGAGCGCGAGCGCTTGCTCATAGTGGTGGCGCGCTTCGTCCTGGCGGCCCGTGAGTTTCAGCACATCGGCGAGATTGCGATGCAGCGTGGACGTGCTGCCCGCGAGAGCAAGCGCGCGATGGTAGGCCGCTTCCGCCACGACATGTTCGCGCGCCAAGGCCGCCATCAGACCGCGATGCTCCCAGAGCGCGGCGTTCGTCGGCTCGACGTGGATCGCCCGATCGAGATAAGCACGCGCGTCGTCGGCGCGCCCTGCCTGCATGCAGGCCAGCGCGGCACGATGCAAAGCACCGGAATGCCGCGGATCGCGCGCCAGACACTGCGCGTATTGCTGGATCGCGTCGTCTGCGCGGCCGGCGGCGAGGTGTCGATCGGCAAGCGTTAGCAGATCGTCGGTGGGATCGGAGACGGCGGAGATCGGCGCGGTATCGGATGGGTTCATCGTCGGAGCGACTGGAAGAAAGGGGCATGTGCAGGATGGCGACCAGGCGATCTGGCCTGCCTGATACCGCACGATCTTTTAAAGATAGCGAAATGCCCGGTCCGATCGAATCGGACGGTTCCGAAAAGCCGCGCGCGCTGGAAGGTGATTCTGTCGTGATGTGCGAAGCATTCTCATTCTTTTGGCGACTCGCACTTTCAGTTAAATCTGAGCCCGAACGCTTTCGTCCACTTTTAATCAGTGATTTAGAAAGAAACGCTCGCTTACATTCGTTCAATTATGCTAACCACACAGCGGTCAACGGATGCGCATAATCGTCCGTTCTAGTGGAATGGTGATGTTTTACGAGCGGCAACGAACGGAAGGACGGATTGCGGCAGTGCCCACATCGGCGCGGGCAAGCGGTTCGAGCGAAGCAGGTGTTCTCGAACTGGCACCGGAAACGCCCGACTGGCGGGCTTTGCGCACCGCAGCGCATTGCTGCGATGCACAACTCGTCAGACGTAAAAAAGCCCTCGACGGAATGCGAGGGCTTTCATCGGTTTAGCGATCAACCGAATAAGTATATTCCTGCTCGCTTAATAAATCTGTGCGCTGTGCAAATAAAGCAACACACGGACCTGAAAAGCACTTTTACGTTGGGCACCACTAGCGCGCGTGAAGGAGCGAGCCGGATAATCGTCTTACACAGGAGAAAGATCATGGATGCCAAACCGCCAAGGATTCCGACCCCGGACCAAGTTTTTAGCCCGGATCCGGAACCGGTGGCCGTCGAGTTTCTCGGCGACGAATTGCCCTCGCATGTGCGCGCATTTCTCGACGAGCAACGCAAGTCACACGAACAGAAGTAATGGGGACGCGCTACGGCGCTGACGGACCAGAAAAATCGGCAGACCGACCAGCTGCCGCGGTTTTTTAGCGCCGTCTACAGGACCACTTACGCACGCTTGCTTCAATTGCGCGCCATGCAGTCATGGCGCGTGGGAACGGCTGAGCGCTTCAACGCGCGCCCGGCCGCGGCGCTGCGTGAGAAGCGTAGCTGCGCGCGCCTCAAGCCGATGAACCGCCATCACGCAACGTCTGCCAGATAACCGGCTATCCTCTGCTTTTGCCTTTTCGGCCAGCCGGCCTCTTATCACGCAATGACTTTTCGCTTTCGCGCGCTCGCGTCCTGCGCCGCCGCCCTGCTCTTCGCCTTGCCTGCCGTTACGGCGCACGCCGACGGCGACGATACCGCCCTGACCAATCTTGTCGCCCTCGTTTCGCAGCGTCTCGCGCTGGCCGAGCCCGTCGCGCACTGGAAGTGGCTCAACCACAAGCCGATCACCGATACGCCACGCGAAAATGCGCTGCTCGCCGATGTGCAAAAGCGCGCCGCAACCGCGGGCGTCGATCCGGTGTTCGCGCGCGAGTTCTTCCGCGATCAGATCGATGCGAGCACTCAGGTGCAACAGGCGCTGTTCGCGAACTGGCGCAACTCGCAGCCGCCGGCGAATCCTGCGCCGGATCTGGCGAGCGTCACGCGTCCGCAACTCGATCGTCTGACGGGGCAACTGATCGGCGCACTCGCACGCGTACAAACGACGCGCGCAGCCGACGACTGCCCGGCGCGGGTCGCGCGGGCCGTCGCAAACTGGAAAGAGTTGACGCGCTACGACTCCACCCGCGCGGACGCGATGACGCGCGCGCTCGGGCACGTCTGCGAGGCGGGCGGCGTGGGCGGCATGGCCTGAACGCCGAAAGCGCGGATTAAAGCGCGGATTAAAGCTCGAATTAAAGCGCGATCAGATCGCGCTAGCTACGCCGTCAGCCACCGACGGCTCGAGCGGCAGCACGCGCAGACCGCGCTCGATACGCGTCTGCAGGATGCGCCACGTGGAAAGCTCGAACGGCGCGTCGGCTGCCATTGCCGCTGCGGCCAGCGTGCCCGCCTCGACCACACTCGCCGCCGCACCGAGATAACACCAGCGGTCGATCACATGAAACACCGCCGTGCCGCGCGCGGCGTCCTGCTCTTCCACCAGCACCGCTGCGCCAAACGGCCAGGGCATCGAAACGGGGTCCTGCTTCGACACCTTCTGCGCGCGATTGAACGACGGCCGCAGTTGTGCGAGCCAGCGCGCCTCGACCAGCAAGGCGCCAAGCTCGCCACCCGTCGCCTGCCATTCGACGCGGCGGATCTGCTGCGCCATCCGCTGCTCGCGCGACGAACGGCGCTCGCCTGACAGATGCGAACGCACACGCTGACGCACGCGCACACTACGTCCTACATATAGAGGCGCGTCGTTTTCGCCGAAGAACGCGTAGACGCCGTGGCCGGCGGGCGCGGTTTCGATCAGATCGTCGGTGATATCGCCCGCGAGGCGATGGCGGCGCGTCAGACGCTCGATCTGCGTCGCCAGCATGTCCTCGGGCACGAGACCCGGCAGGCGCTGCCAGAATTGCCAGAGCAGATCGGCATCGGCGAGCGCGCGGTGGCGATCGGCCGCCACAAGGGCATGGCGCTCGACCAGCGCATCCAGGCCGTGACGCTTTTCGGCAGGAAAGAGCGCGCGCGAAAGCCGCACCGTACACAGCACATCGGGATTGAACGAGAGCCCGGCGCGTTCGAACTCGGCGCGCAGAAAGCCCCGATCGAAACTCGCGTTGTGCGCGATGAAGAGCTTGCCCGCGAGGCGCTCGAACAGCGCGGGGGCAATCTCGGCGAAGGTGGGCGCGCCGCGCACCATGGCATTGCTGATGCCAGTCAACTGCTGGATAAAGGGCGGGATCGGTTGCTGCGGATCGACCAGCGAGCTCCAGCGCGTGGCCTGCCCATCCGTCACCTCGACGATACCGACTTCGGTGATACGGTGTTCGCCCACCGAGCCCCCCGTCGTTTCCAGATCAACAAAGACGAGGGGGACGCCGCCGGACGTGGGTTCGGCGCTCAAGAGGGTGTCGGACATGGAGAAACGGCAAGACAAAGAGAAGAAATCGGCCCAAGTATGCACCGTTTGGGCAAAGCGCGCAGCGCTTTCGCGGCGCGACGCCTTTTTTGAAGTGGCGATTGGGTTACGGCGAGGTTGCGTCAATATTGCATCGGGATTGCATTTTAATGGCGCAATTGACGGATTTTTTAATTGGGGTTTTCCCCGTTAAAACGACTGCCTTTATAAAGCCGCCTGATATTTTCAGGCAATGACCACGATGATTGTTTTACGCCAGAAAATAAAAAAGCCCTGGATAACCAGGGCCTGCTTCAGACAGCGGGCAACACTGCCGCTTGCCTGATCTGTCCGCACGACGCGGCCAGGTGCTGCTGCAAGAATTTACAGCGGCTGGATGTTCGCGGCCTGCTTGCCCTTCGGGCCAACCTTGACGTCGAACGAGACGCGCTGGTTCTCCTTCAGCGACTTGAAGCCTTCCGAGCGGATCTCGGAGAAGTGCGCGAAGAGGTCGTCGCCGCCGGCATCCGACGTGATGAAGCCAAAGCCCTTAGCATCATTGAACCATTTGACAATACCGGTTTCCATGTTTCCGTTTCCCTCGAAATTAAATGACGCGGGCAATACCCTCACGCCGAATTCAAACTGACTCGCCCTCACCGCTATGTCAATGCAATTGAAGCTGAAAGGCCAATTCAGAATTGCCGTTATACGGGGAACGCCAATCGGCAGTCAAGCGAATTTTTTATAACAGCATTCCCGTTTCCGAGATAAACCGGCGTGCATCAAAAAACCCGCAAAAACATATGCAAAGTAAATGGACGTGGGCGCACACCGTTTTTTACACATTTAATGGGTGCCTTTGGATTGAATCGGGAAAAGCTACCGCAAATGTAACAATCAGTGTCAAACGTAAGTGTTTTTACCGGTTGTTCGCGTAAACCAATCGACCCATGATGAATAGAGTTCGCGTGCAATGGGAGGCAATCATGCTGACGTTACTGCGACGCTGGTTTCATTGGCTCGTCGAAATCGACGGCCCTGAATCCACAAACGATATTGAGACTTACGGGTCATGGCATGGCGATCACTGGCAGAACCTGCTGTGTTCCCCAATGGACGCCCGGCATTACGTAATGGAAGACTGGAGCCTGCAACCTGAACCGCCGGAAGACCACGCCAGGTAAGACCGGGCGGGCAGAAAGCGGAGCGGGCGGCCTGTCGTGCATGCGCGGCAGGCAAAAAAAAAGCGCAGCCAAGGCCGCGCCGACAAAGGTTTGGAGATCTTTTTCGTCAACGAAAAAGTCTGCTTCGGAAAGCAGCGAGTTCAGTATAGCCGCAGGGTTCTGGCCCATTAACTCTGCGGCACACAATCATCTGTTACGTGAGACGCAATAATCCAGGTTGACACGGATTACCACCGTTTTGTGCAATCGATTATTGTAGCGATCGCACAACGCCATTCGGTTGACACTTCTTTCACCCACGCATGTAAATCCGCTGAAAGCCTTGACCAGTAAGGCTTGAAGCCGGCCCAAATATCATTTCCGAATTCGCAATACTTTATTGCGCAAATCGGAATACCTTGATCGCAGGCACCCTCTTCTACACTCTGCCTGTCCGGAAACCGACTGCGATGGATTTAACGCGCCACGCGGGCTTTGCCTCTCGCTGCGATTCGCGTGGACGGTTTCCCAAACAGGGTTCGACGAAACCCACCTCTGTTCTCGGAGTTTACAAAGATGAAAAAGACTCTCATGGTCGCTGCCCTCACGGGCGTTTTTGCAACGGCTGCTCACGCACAAAGCAGCGTTACGCTGTACGGCCTGGTCGACGCTGGTCTGACCTACGTGAACAACTCGGGCGGCCACAGCCTGTGGAAGGCTTCGAGCGGCACGGTCAACGGCAGCCGTTGGGGCCTGCGCGGTGCTGAAGACCTCGGTGGCGGCCTGAAGGCAATCTTCACCCTGGAAAGCGGCTTCAACATCATGAACGGCACGGCAGGTCAGTCGAGCCGCATGTTCGGCCGTCAAGCTTTCGTCGGTCTGGCAAGCAACCAGTACGGTGCTGTCACCCTCGGCCGTCAGTACGACTCCGTCGTCGACTACCTGGCACCGCTGTCGAACACCGGCTCGCAATACGGTGGCACGATCGCTGCTCACCCGTTCGATAACGACAACCTGAACAACTCGGTTCGTTTCAACAACACGGTCAAGTACTCGAGCGTCAACTACGCTGGCTTCAAGTTCGGCGGTACGTACTCGTTCTCGAACAGCACCGAATTCGCGAACAACCGTGCATATAGCATCGGCGCATCGTACAACTGGGGCGGCCTGAACGTTGCTGCGGGCTACCTGCAGATGAACAACGACGTCAACAACCTGGCGAACACGGTTTCGGGTTCGGGCGCACAGACGGGCGAATGGACGTTCGCAGCTGGCCGTCAACGCACGTTCGGCGGCGGCGTGAACTACACGTTCGGCCCGGCAACGGCTGGCTTCGTCTACACGCAGACGAACCTGACCGACGCAGTCGGCATCTCGGCAGCTCAATCGGGCCGCAGCTCGACGCTCGGCTTCGGTGCTAACAGCGCACGCTTCCAGAACTTTGAAGGCAATGTCCGTTACGCTCTGACGCCGGCTCTGAGCCTGGCTGGCGCGTACACGTACACCCGCGCAAACTTCGGCGGCGGCGTGAACCCGAACTACAACACGGTCGCTCTGCAGTCGGACTACGCACTGTCGAAGCGCACGGACGTCTACCTGCAAGGCGACTGGCAACACGTGTCGTCGAACTCGGAAGTCGGCGCAAACCTGAACGGTCTGGGCACGGGTTCGGCTTCGACCCGTCAAGACCAGGTTGCTGTGACGGTTGGTATGCGTCACCGCTTCTAAGATGCACCTCGCTGGCCCTTGCGGCCAGCTGTGCAGCTGAAAAGGCGCCGCTTGCGGCGCCTTTTTTCATTTCTACCGCGCCTGCATGCGTCCTGAACGCTTCCCGAGTGCGCTCAGGCGCTTCGCGGCGGATATTGCACATCGAGCACGTCGATCGGCGCCGGGCCCGCAGGCGTGTGCAGAATCACCTGATCGCCGATCTTCGCCTTGATGAGCGCCCGCGCAACCGGCGACACCCAGCTCACGAAGCCGCGATCCAGATCGACCTCGTCCACGCCCACGATCGTGACGGTGTGCACCTCGCCGTCCTCGGTGCCGTATTCGACCGTCGCACCGAAGAACACCTGATCCACGCTCTCCTGACGGCTGCTATCCACGACCTCGGCCAGATCCAGCCGCTTGGTCAGAAAGCGGATACGCCGGTCGATCTCCCGCAACCGCCGCTTACCGTAGATGTAGTCGCCGTTCTCGGAGCGGTCGCCGTTCGACGCCGCCCACGAAACGAGCTTGACCACCTCGGGCCGCGCCTCGTCGATCAGATGCAGCAGTTCGTTGCGCATGCGTTCGTAGCCGGCCGGCGTGATGTAGTTCTTGGCGCCGGCAGGAATGGCGGGTTGACCGGCTTCGAGATCGTCATCGTCGTTGTCGGTCGATTCTTTGACAAAGGCCTTGTTCATGATGGTTCGATTGACTGCGTTTGCTTGTCACTACGTGACTTCGAAATGGCGCCGCTGCAGCTTTGATGCAACCGCAACCGGGGCCTATAAAGATTCCAGCGCCCTTCCCACGAGGTTACACGAAGCACGCTTTCAAACAAATCGCGATAAGGGGCTTCCTTTTTCCGAAATCCCTGCTATACTCTCCTTTCTGTGTGCGGCTGTAGCTCAGTTGGATAGAGTACTTGGCTACGAACCAAGGGGTCGTGGGTTCGAATCCTGCCAGCCGCGCCACCTATTAAGAGTTTTGCGTTAGTTTGATCGGCGCAAGTCTCCAGTAACACTGCAGTATGTAGTATCGTTTTAGCGTGCGGCTGTAGCTCAGTTGGATAGAGTACTTGGCTACGAACCAAGGGGTCGTGGGTTCGAATCCTGCCAGCCGCGCCACCTCTCGAAGGGCCTTCCTGATTCAGGAAGGCCCTTTGTCTTTCTAGCGTCGATTTTTGCGCGCCCGCTTCTTTCTTCTGCAATCCGCGATTCAACGCGGCGCGGTTCCGATATCGCCGATCTGCGCGTCCGGGCGCGGCAAATCCTCCACATCGCCAATATCGCCCGGCTCGGCAACGAGTTCCGTGAGCACGCCCGTCAATGCCTGCGGTTGACGCAGCACCTCCTCCACCGTCTCGCCAAAGCGGCTCTGCACGAACGCACGCAATAGCGCCTCGCGCGTCGTGGCGCCATGCGCCTGCGCCGCACGGTGGCCGCCCTCGAATTCGGCCACGCAAACCGCAGGCTCGCCCACACGACGTTCGCGCAATTCGAAGCGCTGTGCGCGATCGAGCACGACGCCGGCGGCTTCCCACGATGTCGATGGCTCGAAGCGGCCGTCCCAGGGCTTGCCACGGTCGTTGCCGCGCACGGCGACGGTCTCGCCGCTATCGGTGAAGTAGATCTCGCGCACGAAATCGGGCAGGCTGCGCGCCACCCAGTAATCGAGCGCGAAGCCGCTCAGTTCAGCTACGTTCATGGCTTGTCCTCGTTTGTGCCTGAAAAGGTTTCGAGGGAGCGTGCCGATGCCTGACGAAAGCCAGAAGAGTGTCAGGAAACCCGGCAGACACGGGCAACGCCGGAGATGGCCGCAGAAAGTCGGGCCGCAGAGAGATGCCAGATACAACAAGGGCGGCCCGCAAGGGTGCCGCCCGTCAAACCGCTATCAATAGTCGGCGCGCTCGCGATCGATGCGCATGCCGCCGTCATGGCGATGATGCCCCTCCTCGCTCGGCCGCTCGCGTGTGATGCGCATGACGTCGGGATTCGTGCGCACGCGGCGCATGACGTTCGCGAGGTGCACGCGATCGCTCACCTGGATCACGAAACGCAGCATGTTCGACTCCTGCGCGAGATCGTCGTCCATGGCGATGTGCACGATGTTGGCATCGGCGGAGGTAATGTCGGCGGCCACACGCGCGAACACGCCCTTGGTGTTCTTCACCAGCACCTTCACGGCCACGTCGAACAGACGGCCCGGCTGCGGCGCCCACGCGACGTCGATCCAGCGACCCGGATCACGGCGATGAATACGCTGCGCCACGCGGCAATCGGTCGTATGAATCGCCATACCCAAGCCGATGCCGATATAGCCCATGATGTCGTCGCCCGGAATCGGACGGCAGCATGCCGAGAGCTGCACCGACATGCCCTCGGTGCCCGTGATGACAACCGGCGGCGCATGCGGCGCGTTCGGGTCACGCTGCGAATGATGTTCCTCGTCGTCGGCGTCGAGACCCTTCATGAGCACTTCGATGCGCTTGGCCATCACCGCCGCCACGCGCCGGCCGAGACCGATATCGGCGAAGATTTCCTGACGATTCTTGTTGCCGGTCCACTGAACCAGCTTTTCCCACGTTTCCGGCGTGACTTCCGAAAGCTGGTAGCCATAGCCCTTGAGCGCCTGATCGACCAGACGCTCGCCAAGCTGCACGGATTCCGTGAGACGCATCGTCTTCAGATAGTGACGAATCGCCGAGCGCGCCTTGCCGGTACGCACGAAGCCGAGCCACGCGGGATTCGGCTTGGAGTACGGCGCGGTGATCACTTCGACGATGTCGCCGCTCTTGAGCTCCGTGCGCAGCGGCAGGAGTTCGTTGTTGATCTTCACGGCGACGCACTGGTTGCCCAGGTCGCTGTGGATCGAATACGCGAAGTCGAGCGCCGTGGCGCCGCGCGGCAGCGCCATGATCTTCGCCTTCGGCGTGAAGACATAGACGGCGTCCGGGAACAGGTCGATCTTGACGTGTTCGAGGAATTCGCTGGAGTCGCCCGCCTCGCTCTGAATGTCGAGCAGCGACTTGAGCCACTGATGCGCGCGCTTTTGCACGTCGTTCAGATCGGCGCCGCCGTTCTTGTAGAGCCAGTGCGCGGCCACGCCCGCTTCGGCGATCTCGTGCATCTTGCGCGTGCGCACCTGGAATTCGATCGGTGCGCCGAACGGGCCCACGAGCGTCGTGTGCAGGGACTGATAGCCGTTCACTTTCGGAATGGCGATGTAGTCCTTGAACTTGCCGGGCACGGGCTTGTAAAGCGCATGCAGCGCGCCGATGCAGGTGTAGCACTCGAGCGCCGAATCCACCACCACGCGAAAACCATAAACGTCGAGCACCTGCGAAAACGACAACTGCTTGTCGCGCATCTTCTTGTAGATGCTGAAGATGGTTTTTTCGCGGCCGGTGACTTCGGCGTCGAGCTTCGCGTCGGCGAGCGCGCGCTGCACCGATTCCAGAATCTTGCTGACCACTTCGCGGCGATTGCCGCGCGCCGCCTTCACCGCCTTTTCGAGCGTGGCGTAGCGGTTCGGGTTGAAGTTCTGGAAGCTGAGATCCTGCAGCTCGCGATAGGTATTGTTCAGGCCAAGACGGTGCGCAATGGGCGCGTAGATGTCGATCGTCTCGCGGGCCACACGGCGGCGCTTTTCGGGCGGCACCGCGCCGAGCGTGCGCATGTTGTGCAGGCGGTCGGCGAGCTTGACGAGAATCACGCGGACATCGCGCGCCATCGCGAGCAGCATCTTGCGGAAGTTTTCCGCTTGAGCCTCTTCGCGATTGCGAAACTCCATCTTGTCGAGTTTCGACAGGCCATCGACCAGTTCCGCGACTTTGGCGCCGAAGCGCTCGGCGATTTCCGCCTTGGTCACGCCCTGGTCTTCGATCACGTCATGAAGCAGCGCCGCCTCGATGGCCTGGGCGTCGAGCTTCCAGCCGGCGCAGATCTCTGCGACGGCGACGGGATGCGTAATATAGGGTTCGCCACTCTGACGATATTGCCCGAGGTGGGCTTCGTCGCTGAAGTGAAACGCCGCCTTGATCTCCTTGATTTCCTCAGGTGTGAGGTAACCGGAAAGCGCAGCGGTCAGATTGGCGATGGAGACGACCCCGTGTTTGCGGGGCTGTTCCGGTGTGGCGGTCGGTCCGAACAGATGGCGAAACGACTGTTCGAGAACCGCGTCGATGTAATTGCGCGCAGGGCTCGCGGTCTCCGCTTCCTGGTCCACATCCGTGGCCGGCGAGGGCGTAGTGCTCATGTTCCCCTCCGTTTCAGGTCAGGCGTTGACGTTTGGCGCACGAGGTGTGACGCCCAGCACGAATTACACGACGAGTAAAACTCAAGCTTCAACTACTACGGGACTACAAGGCGCCGTTAAACGGGCACCTTCTTCAGCATTTCCAGACCTACCTGGCCAGACGCGATTTCGCGAAGCGCGACGACGGTCGGCTTGTCGCGGCTTTCGATCTTCGGCGTGTGACCTTGGGCGAGCTGACGTGCGCGATACGTTGCGGCGAGCGCCAGTTCAAAGCGGTTCGGAATCTGTTTCAGACAATCTTCGACGGTGATGCGGGCCATGTCGGTTCCTTCTCATTCTCAGCAGGTTCTTATTCTACCTTATGTGCCCGATGCGCCGGGCTGCGGCAGGTGGATGCCGAGCTGTACGAAGAGCTCGGTGTGTCGCGCGTATTGCGAAGCGAAGCGCATACGCGTGGCGCTAACGATATTGCGCAGCTCCTGCAGCGCAGTATCGAAATTTTCGTTGATGACGACGTACTCCGATTCGCTCGCGTGCGCCATCTCGCTACCGGCGGCAAGCAGGCGTCGCGTGATGACGTTCGGCTCGTCTTCGCCGCGCTTGCGCAGGCGATCCGCGAGGGCGTCGAGCGACGGCGGCAGGATGAAGATTTCCACGGCGTTGCGGAACTGCTTCTTCACCTGCTGCGCGCCTTGCCAGTCGATTTCGAGCAGTACGTCGTGGCCCTGTTTCATCTGGTCTTCGATCCACACGCGCGAGGTCGCGTAGTAGTTGCCGTGCACTTCCGCGCTTTCGAGGAACTCGCCTTCTGCATGACGCGCGAGGAAATCGTCGACGGTCGTGAAGTGATAGTGCTCGCCGTCACGTTCCTTCGAACGCGGCGCGCGCGTGGTGTACGAAATCGACAGCAGGATCGCGTTGTCTTCGGCGAGCAGCGCGTTCACGAGCGTGGACTTGCCCGCACCCGAAGGCGCGACCACCATGAAAAGATTGCCCGGATAAACGCCCGCGTACGGATTGCGCGGTTTCGTTTCAGCCTTGTGCGCACCGGGTGCGCTGGTCTGGTCGGTCATGTTCGTTGCTTCCTGTTTTACTGCTTTTTTACAGCGTTAAATGCCTTCATCGGTGTGCGCATGGGTGCATGCGCACACGCATTTATTCGAGGTTCTGCACCTGCTCGCGCATCTGCTCGATGAGCAGCTTGAGCGTCATCGACGCATCGGCGAGTTCCTTCGCCGCGGCCTTCGAACCGAGCGTGTTCGCTTCGCGGTTCAGCTCCTGCATCATGAAGTCCAGACGCTTGCCGACGCGCCCGCCCTTCTCGATCACATGGCGCGTTTCGTTCAGATGCGCGGTGAGGCGCGAGAGTTCTTCGGCGATGTCGATGCGGATCCCGTACATCGTCACTTCCTGGCGAATGCGCTCGGCGATTTCCTCGCGCGACACATTGCCGATGTTGCCGTTCGCGGCATCCGGCGCGGCAATGCCCAGCGCTTCCTGCAGACGCTCGACGATCTTCTGCTGATGCTTGACGATCAGGTCCGGTACGAGCGGCGTGATCTTCGTGACGATCGCTTCCATCTCCGCGACATTGGCGAGCAGCATGTTGGCGAGTTGCGCGCCTTCGCGCGCACGCACGTCGATCAGATCGGCAATCGCCTGCTTGCCGCAACCGAGCACCGCATCGCGCAGCACTTCGGGCGCAACGCCGCTTTCCGCCAGCACGCCGGGCCAGCGCAGGATTTCGCCGGTACGCAGACGACCCGATTCCGGGAACGCTTCGAGCACCGCACGTTCGAGCACGGCGAGCTGTTCGAGCGCATCGCGGTTGAGCGAACCGGCGTTGGCGGCCTGCTCGCTGCGCTGGATGTTGATGCGGATGTCGACCTTGCCGCGCGAGAGTTTGGTCATCAGCATTTCGCGCAGCGTGGGTTCGATCACGCGCACGTCTTCGGGCATGCGGAAATTCAGGTCGAGAAAGCGCGAGTTCACGGTACGCAATTCGACGGAGACACTGGCGCCGCCCGTGCCCGATGCCGCAACCAGTTCGCGCGTGGCGCTGGCATAGCCGGTCATGCTGTAAATCATGGTTCGTCTCGCGATAAAGCCGCGGCGGCGCGCTTCATGGGCGCGGGTCACGGCGAAGGTATTCGAGGCGCCCGGCGTGTACGCGCGTTATCGATGACGCGCAATGACGCGGGGCGGAGAAACCGTATTATCCCATTTTTGGCCGCGCGCCCGCCGCAGCAGCGGTCTCGCTCTGCGCGCTGACGAACGCGCCGGCGCACAATGCACGGCTGTCCTGCAGCCGCCCGCGCAATTAGCGCCTGATTCACGCGATGGCGCGGCCATCGCCCGTGCATCTCGCCCGTCGCGCGAAGGCGGTAAGATTGCGTTTTCTCCTTCCTTGCCGTGCCCTCGCGCACATCCGACGATGACCCAGACCACCCTGCGCCCCTCCGGCCGTGCCGCCGACCAGCTTCGCGACGTCCGCATCACCCGCCATTTCACGAAGCACGCCGAAGGCTCGGTGCTGGTCGAATTCGGCGATACCAAGGTGCTGTGCACCGCGAGCGTGTCCGAAAGCGTGCCGCCGTTCCTGCGCGACAAGGGCCAGGGCTGGCTCACCGCCGAATACGGCATGCTGCCGCGCGCCACGCACACGCGCAGCGACCGCGAAGCCGCGCGCGGCAAGCAGACGGGCCGCACCCAGGAAATCCAGCGCCTGATCGGCCGTGCGATGCGCGCGGTGTTCGATCTCGAAGCGCTCGGCGCGCGCACCATCAACCTCGACTGCGACGTGCTGCAAGCCGATGGCGGCACGCGCACGGCCAGCATCACGGGCGCGTTCGTCGCGGCTCACGACGCCGTGTCGAAACTGCTGGCCGATGGCCGCATCGCACGCTCGCCGATCACCGATTACGTCGCCGCCATCTCCGTGGGCGTCTACGAAGGCCTGCCGGTACTCGACCTCGATTACGCCGAAGATTCGCAATGCGACACCGACATGAACGTCGTCATGACGGGTTCGGGCGGCATGGTCGAAGTCCAGGGCACGGCCGAAGGCGCGCCGTTCTCGCGCAACGAACTCAACGCGCTGCTCGACCTCGCGCAAGGCGGCATCGCCACGCTGATCGGCATGCAGAAGGCCGCGCTGGGAGTCGCGTAATGGCCGCTACGCCTGATATCACCGGCAACGGCGCGGCGCTCGGCCGCGTCGTGCTGGCCTCGAACAACGCGGGCAAGCTGCGCGAATTCGCAGCGCTGCTCGCAGCCGCGGGGATCGAACTCGTGCCGCAAGGCGCGCTGAACGTGCCCGAAGCGGAAGAGCCGCACGTCACCTTCGTCGAAAACGCGCTGGCCAAGGCGCGCCATGCGTCGAGACTCACCGGCCTGCCCGCCATCGCCGACGATTCCGGCCTGTGCGTGCGCGCGCTGCGCGGCGCGCCGGGCGTGTATTCGGCGCGCTACGCGCAACTCGCGGGCGGCGAAAAGAGCGACGCGGCGAACAACGCGCTGCTCGTGCAGAACCTGCAGGAACACGCCGATCGCCGCGCGTATTACTTCTGCGTGCTGGCGCTCGTGCGTCACGCCGACGACCCCGAACCGCTGATCGCCGAAGGCCGCTGGCACGGCGAAGTGATCGACACGCCGCGCGGCGACAACGGCTTTGGCTACGATCCGTACTTCTACATTCCGGGTCTCGAAGCCACGGCTGCGGAACTCGATCCGGCGCTCAAGAACGCGTCGAGCCATCGCGCCATCGCCTTGCGACATCTGCTCGCACGGCTGGAGGAAGAAGCGTGAGCCAGCAGCACCAGACCGGCCTCGACGTCGTGCAGTCGTTCACGATGCCGGGCAGCATTCGCCTGAACGCGCTGCCGCCGCTCTCGCTTTACGTGCATTTTCCGTGGTGCGTGCGCAAGTGCCCGTACTGCGACTTCAACTCGCACGAATGGAAAGGCGAGCGCTTTCCCGAGGACGATTACCTCGACGCGCTACGCGCCGACCTCGAACAGTCGCTGCCGCTCGTGTGGGGCCGCCAGGTGCACACGATCTTCATCGGCGGGGGCACGCCCAGCTTGCTGTCGGCGAAGGGGCTCGATCGCCTGCTGTCGGACGTGCGCGCGCTGCTGCCACTCGACGCCGATGCGGAGATCACGCTCGAAGCCAACCCCGGCACCTTCGAAGCCGATAAATTCGCGCAGTTTCGCGCGAGCGGCGTGAACCGCCTGTCGATCGGCATCCAGAGTTTCAACGAGGCGCATCTGAAGGCGCTCGGACGGATTCACGATGCAGCGCAGGCGCGCCATGCGGTGGAAGTGGCGGCGAACACCTTCGACAACTTCAATCTCGATCTGATGTTCGCGCTGCCGCAACAGACGCTCGCCGAATGTCAGGCCGATATCGAAACGGCGCTCGCCTTCGCGCCGCCGCATCTGTCGCTCTATCACCTCACGCTCGAACCGAACACGATGTTCGCGAAGTTTCCGCCCGTGCTGCCCGACGACGACCAGTCGGCGGACATGCAGGAATGGATTCACGCACGCACGACCGAAGCCGGTTATGGGCGCTATGAGGTTTCGGCGTACGCGCAGCCGGGCCGCCAGAGCCGCCACAACCTCAACTACTGGCGTTTTGGCGATTACCTGGGCATCGGCGCGGGCGCGCATACGAAGCTGTCGCTCCCGAACCGCATCGTGCGCCAGATGCGCTACAAGCATCCGGCGACGTTCATCGAAGAAGCGCGTGCGGGCAAGCCGATCCAGGAAGAGCACGAAGTCAGCGCGAAGGATCTGCCCTTCGAGTTCATGCTCAATGCGCTGCGGCTGGTGGAAGGTTTCCCGGTTTATCGCTTCGCGGAGCGCACCGGTCTGCCGATCACGACGATCGAGCCGCAACTGCAGGAAGCGGAAAAGCGCGGGCTCATCACGCGCGATTACGAGAAGATCGTGCCGACGGAGCTGGGGCAGCGCTTCCTCAACGATCTGCAGGAGCTGTTCTTGAAGGACGCGCAGTGATCATTCGATGATCTTTGCGTGATCCCGATGTGATCTTTTGATGTGCGCCATTGGCAACGCTGCCGGTGTGCGCATATTCCAGGTTACAATGCGCGCCTCCGGAGGTGTGGCAGAGTGGTTGAATGCACCGGTCTTGAAAACCGGCGAAGGGGTAACCCTTCCGTGAGTTCGAATCTCACCGCCTCCGCCAGCATCGCGCAACGTCCACACCGCGCGTTGGCCAGTACCTCTCCCTGCTTTCAGCCGACGCCGTCCTGGCGGTCTGTCCGACTCCCCTTCCCGCATCCCGGTTAGCGACACAACGTCGCAGCTAAAGCACTGTCTCGCGCCGCAACCTCCGCATTCGTCTTTCACCCGGCGGCAGCAATGGCGGCCCCCGAGCACGACATCGATACGCACGCCTCTCACGTCAGGGGTCGCAAGCGATTTTTAGCGTTCATACGCCATACCTGCTCCACAGTATTTAAGTAGGTGAAAACCCTAGGATTGCGGTAAAATCCCAACCTTCGAAGGGATCAACCGCTATGCCGCACCGTTTCCAACTACTTGAAAAGTTTGCCTTTTCCATCGTCGTCATGTTTGCCGTGATGTGCTCGAGCTACATCGCGTGGGAAAGCTCGCCCGATCTGCGCGAGAACGTCCAGGTGGGCAAGGAACTGTTTCTCAAGAGCGGCGAATACACCTACGCCTGTTCGACCGTGACGGCCGATCCCTGCGCGCAATTCCCGGTCGAGTAAGTTTTCGAAATGCAGTAACACGCGACTTCAGACACCGCGCTGAATTCGCCGCGCGCGCCCACGGCGCCGCGCTTCCAGGCCAATGCGCCTGCCCGCCTTCGCGCTCGCAGCGCAGCCCGCGGGTGACTCGGGATTGATTCCCTTCCCGTATCGACTAAGCTCGAATCTGGTTTCGCCTCCGAGCCTGGTCGACATGCTCATCCGCGTCCGTACGCGCAGCGGCCTTGTGGCCGTGAGCGCCGCCTTCCGCCGCCTTGGCCCGGCCCTGCTGTTCGCGCTCGCAAGCGCCTGCACGGTCACGCCGCCGCCTCGGCCGTTGCTCATCATTCCGCCGCAAGCGATCAACAGCACGACACTCGACGACTATCGCGCACAGGTTGCGAAGCGCATCGTCGAGCGCAATCCGTCCCGCGTGCTGCGCGGCTCGCCTCAAGCGATGCTGCGCTCGCTCGTGGTGGTGTCGTTCACCGTGAACCGCGAGGGACAGGTTGTGAAGTCATCGGTCTATCGCACCAACGGCGACGACGATGCCGAAACCACCGCGCTCGCCACGCTGCGCCACGCGCAGCCGCTGCCCGCGCCGCCGCCGCGTCTGCTCAACTCGGTCGGCCAGATCGAGTTGTTCGAAGACTGGCTCTTCAACGACGATGGCAAGTTCCAGTTGCGCACGCTCGCCTCGCCGCAGGCGCAGAACTACAACTGAACCGGCGTCGATCCGCGCAACGCGCAGGCTTGCAGCCGCCTTGCTGCGGGCCGCATCCGATCGTTATAATTTTTCGCTACCCCTGCCGGCTTCGCGCCGGCTTTGCCTGTGTGCCGCGCCCATCCGCGTGGCGGCGCAGCGCCTCCCGACCGTGATGTAAAGCTGGTTCCCGCTCGCCTTGCGCGAGCCTTGCGCCTATCCGGCGCGCGCGCCAGCCGGTCCCGCTTTCGCGCGCACAGTTGCCGCTGTGCGATGCATACTGACGAATCGTTGCCGGATCAAGGATGCCGCCGTCGCGCACGCTGCGCCTCGCCCGCCCTGCCGCTTCGAGTCATGAACAAAGACGCCCGCGCCGTGCCGATTGCGCAAAGCGCACCCACCGCGCCCGCCGCCGCCTCATCAAACGGCGACGCCCGGCACGTCAGCGCGCGTCACAACGACTGGAGACCCTTCGATGTCCACCTCACCGCTTTCGTCGGCGAGCGCCGATCAGCCCGACGCCGCCCGCCAGCAGAGCACCGCACGCGTGATCTTCGCGAGCTTTATCGGCACCGCGATCGAGTTTTACGACTTCTATGTGTACGCAACGGCCGCCGCGCTCGTGATCGGCCCGGTGTTCTTCCCGCACGGTTCGGCCACGGCGCAGGCGCTCTCGGCGTTCGTGACCTTCGGCATCGCCTTTATCGCGCGGCCGATCGGCTCGTTCCTGTTCGGCCATTTCGGCGACCGTATCGGCCGTAAATCGACGCTGGTGGCTTCGCTGCTCGTGATGGGCCTCTCCACCACGCTGATCGGCTTCGTGCCCGGCTACGACTCGATCGGCAGCCTCGCGCCGATCCTTCTCTGCGTGCTGCGCTTCGGCCAGGGCATCGGTCTGGGCGGCGAATGGGGCGGCGCGGCGCTACTCGCCACCGAATACGCGCCGCAGGGCAAGCGCGGCTGGTTCGGCATGTTTCCGCAGCTTGGGCCGTCGGTGGGCTTTCTGGCCTCGAACGGCCTGTTCTTCGGCCTCGCCTCCACGCTCTCCGACCAGCAGTTCCGCGACTGGGGCTGGCGCGTGCCGTTCATCGTCTCGGCGGTGCTCGTCGCGCTCGGGCTCTACGTGCGCCTGAAGATCGCCGAAACGCCCGCGTTCAAGGCCGCGATCGAGCGCGAAGAACGCGTCAAGGTGCCGGTCGCGACGCTGCTCGGCAGCTACTGGTGGCCGACGATTCTCGGCGCGCTGGCGATGGTGGTCTGCTACACGCTGTTCTACAACGCCACGGTGTTTTCGCTTTCGCACGGCGTAACGGCGCTGCATATTCCGCGTCCGACTTTCCTCGGCATGCTGTGTATCGCGGTGGTGTTCATGGGCATCGCCACGCCGATCTCGGCGGCGTTGAGCGATCGCTTCGGCCGCCGCCCGGTGCTGATCGTCGGCTGCATTCTGGCGATTCTCTCCGGCTTCACGATGCAGCCGCTGCTCGGTAGCGGCTCGCTGCCGCTGGTGCTGCTGTTCCTCGTGATCGAGCTGTTCCTGATGGGCGCGACCTTCGCCCCGATGGGCGCGCTGCTGCCGGAGCTGTTCCCCACCAGCGTGCGCTACACGGGCGCGGGCGTGGCCTACAACCTGGGCGGCATTCTGGGCGCGTCGGTGGCGCCGTATATCGCCCAGCAACTGGCCGCACGCGGCGGTCTGTCGTGGGTCGGCGCGTATGTGTCGATCGCGGCCTGCGTGAGCCTCGTGGGCGTGCTCTGCATGCGCGAGACGCGTCATACCTCGCTGACCTGATTCGCTGCATCGCAGAAACGAAAAAGCGGAGTCCGCATCGGCAGACTCCGCTTTTTTTTGATCTTTTTGATCACTAGGGACGCGCGCGCGGCGTGGCTATACTCGATTCAACGAGGTCAGCGCATCTGCGCACGGGGGGCCGACGATGAACCTGCATCTGAGCAACGCCGATGTCGTTCTGATGATCGCCCTTGCGCTGGGCATCTCCCTGTTCCTCGCCTTCCGTTTGCGCACCACCAGCTGGCGCGCCGTGGTGCTGGAAGCGCTGGTGGCTAACGTCGCGGCTGTCGCAGCGGTCGTCGCCGTCGAGATGCTGCTGGCGTAACAGTCATTGCCAGCCGCATCCCGGCAGGCGCTCATCGATAGTAGTAGCCGTGGTGATAGCCGCCGCCGTAGTAGCCGGGGCCGCCCGGAACAACGATGCATCCGGCCAGCGACGCTGCAAGCACTGCACCCGCAATCAGGGTAAGCGTCAATCGTTTCACTTCGTTCTCCCATCGAGTCAATGTCTGGTGTCCTGCCCGGCCGTGATTGGCGTTGCGGGCTGCGGACAGTTCAGATTGAACACGACGGCGATCCCCTGAGGCGTTGCAATTTGTAAGCAGCAGTGTGGCCTGTGTTACAGCCCGCGCGCGCCAGCCCGCCGCTACGAGCTATTCACGCCGCATGCTGCACGCAACGGCGACACTTTTAACAACTTCGTAATCGAGTTACGGCGCGAGTTACGGCGCGAGTGACTGCACGAGCAAGCACTTAGAGATCGCTCGTGCCCAAAGAAAACGGCCCGCCGTCTGCATCAGACGAGCGGGCCGTTCGGCGTACGAATAGCGATTCGAGCCGATCAATGCACCGAATCGAGCGGTCCTTGTGCGTCGTCGCCGGTACGCGCGGGATACACGCGATCGACCGCATCGAGCGCCACGGAAACCGGCGGCACGTGATGGCCGTCGCCGATCGAAATCGAGCGGTTGGGCGCGCGCACGCCCAGATGCTCGGCGTTGGTCGCGATAAAGATCATCACCGTAGGCTTGAGCAGCGCGTGGCCCAGATGCACGAAGCCGGTGTCCGTGCCCACCACGAGCGCGCTGTCTTCGATGCGCTGCGCCACCTGCGTCACACTCAGGCGCGGCAGGATCGTCGCGCCGGGCACGAGCGCGGCGATCTGCTTCGCCGTCTCGTGTTCGGCATCCGAGCCCCACGGCAGCTCGATACGCAGGCCGCGCTTGACGAGTTCATTGCACAGCTCGCCCCAGTGCTCGACCGGCCATTTTTTCTCTTCCTTCGACGTCGCGTGGAAGATCAGCGCGGTGGGCGCGTCGGGCGCGGGCAGCGCGTTGCCGTCGCGCGGAATGCGCATCTGGAAATCGGGCGGCGTATCGATGGTGTAGCCGAGCGCCTCGCCCGTGCTGATGCGCATGCCCAGCCACGCATCGCACTTCGGACGCGGCCCGAAACGGCCGTTGTACGCGAACGCCGCGCCCTGCTCGCCCAGATCCTGCGCGAGATAGCCAAAACGCCGCTTGCCGCGCGCAATGAAGGCGATGATCGCGCTCTTGTAGACGCCGTGAATATCGATGATGGCGTCGTAACGTTCGGCGCGCAGTTCGGCGATCGAATCCCAGATCGCCTTGAAATCGCTCCAGCGGCGCGCCTTCTTGAAGCGGCGCAGCGGCGCGCAGAGCACGCGGTCGATCCCCGCATTCCAGTGCACGATCTCCGCGAAAGCGTCGTCCACGGCCCAATCGACCTTGGCGCCGGGGAATTTGCGCTGGACATCGGCCACGACGGGAAGGGCCTCGACGACATCGCCAAGCGAGGTCACCTTGACTATCAAAACTCGTTTCATTGTGCTGCGGACCGCGAGATCCGATTTCGATGATTTGCCGGCATTTTTCCCGAGATTTTAGCGGACCGGGGCGTCCGTCAGAGGCGAAATCTGCGAACGTTTGCGTATTTCATCGGACCCCGCTTTGGCGAGGACGAAAAAAAGCCCGGCGACATGTCGACAGCCGATTGCTCGAACCGCCAACATGCGCCGGGCCGGGTGTGGCATGGCTGATCTACGCCAGCGCGCCTTGCACCAGAATCAATAGATCACGACGGGCGCGGGCCGCATATACATCGGCCGCGCCGGAACGACGACGCAACCCGCCAGCACGATGGCCAGCGCCGCCGCAGCGAGCAGTTTTCTGCTCATGGTGTTTCTCCTTGCCGATGGAACCGCTTATGCACGCTCAAGCGGATTCAAGCGATCTCAAGCGATCTCGAACTCAAGCGGCCCAGTGCCCTTCGACCCAGCGCCAGTTCGGGCCGTGTGCGATCCAGTGGCCCGGTACCCAGTGATAGCCGACGCGCTCGGCCTGCCAGTGGCCGGCGATCCACACATAGCGGCCGTGGTCCCAGCGCCAGTGGCCCTTGTCCCAGGCATAGCCGACACGCGGTGCGGGCACAACTTCGACGCGCTCGACGGGCGGCGGCGCGCTCGGCTCGACCACGACGATTTCAGCGAAAGCGGGAGCGGCGACGGCGCACGTGCCGGCAGCGACGATAGCGGCCTTCGCAATCAGCAGGCGGATGGAATTATTCATGTTGATCACCCTTCGAGTTGGACGCCATCAGTGGCGTTACCCGATCAATGCGCGAGCGCGCACCTGGGCTGACAACGGCCGTGTAACCGCTGCGGGTCAAGTGAAACTGAATATTTCGGTAAGGTAAGGAATGCTGCGCGCGGGCCTTCGAACGAAGGCGGGAACGCGCGCAGCGCAGGAACGCGGCGCACCGGAAACATCGGCGCCGCGCTCGCCGCGAGGCTCAGGCCTGCGGAATTTCGATCTTGACCTCGAGCACTTCGAGATCGTCCTGACGCTCCAGGCTCACGCGGATGTCTTCATCGGAGATCTTCACGTACTTCGAGATCACCGCAACCAGTTCGCGTTGCAGGGCCGGCAGATAATCGGCGGGCGGGTGACCGCCTGCGCGCTCGTGAGCGATGATGAGCTGCAGGCGTTCCTTCGCTACCGAGGCGGACTTCTTCTTCTCGCCGATAAAAAACGAAAGAAACGACATGACGTGCGCCTCCCTTACTTGCTACCGAACAGGCGCTGCAGGAGCCCCGGTTTCTGGTAATCGGTGAAGCGAAGCGTCTTGTCTTCGCCGAGAAAGCGCGCAACGACGTCCTTATAGGCTTCGGCGACGTCGGTGCCGTCCAGATGAACGGCGGGCAGGCCCTGGTTCGATGCGTGCAGCACCGCTTCCGATTCCGGAATCACGCCGATCAGCTCGATGCGCAGGATTTCCGAGATATCGGCGAGCGAAAGCATTTCGCCTTCGTTCACGCGTTTCGGGCTGTAGCGCGTAATGAGCAGATGTTCCTTGATCGGGTCCTTGCCGTCGATCGCGCGCTTGGTCTTCGACGACAGCATGCCCAGAATGCGGTCCGAGTCGCGCACCGACGACACTTCCGGATTCGTCACGATCAGCGCTTCGTCGGCGAAATGCATCGCCAGCATCGCGCCCGATTCGATACCCGCCGGCGAATCGCAGACGATGTATTCGAAGTCCATCTTGCGCAGGTCTTCGATCACCTTCTCCACGCCTTCCTTCGTCAGCGCGTCTTTGTCGCGCGTCTGCGAGGCCGGCAGGATGAAGAGGTTTTCGCACTTCTTGTCCTTGATGAGCGCCTGGTTCAGGTTCGCTTCACCCTGGATCACGTTGATCAGGTCGTACACGACGCGGCGCTCGCAACCCATGATCAGGTCGAGATTGCGCAGGCCGACGTCGAAGTCGATGACCGCGGTCTTATGGCCACGCAACGCGAGGCCCGATGCGAAACTCGCGCTCGTGGTCGTTTTGCCAACGCCACCCTTGCCCGAAGTCACCACAATGATTTTTGCCATTCCCTTACCTTGCGTTCGTCAGTTTCCCAGTTTGGTCTCATCGCGTGCCGCTCGCACGCGCGCGCAGTTCGCAACGCGTCAGCGGCGACTCAGGTGAGCCTCAACGGTTCGATCAACAGCTTTTCTTCGTCGAGCCGGATCTGCGCCGGCTTGCCACGCACGTCGTCTGAGAGAGGAACTTCAGTGGTACGGTAGATGCCCGCAATCGAAATCAGTTCCGCTTCGAGGCTCGTGCAAAAAATGCGTGCGTCGTGGTTGCCGTGCACACCCGCGAGGGCGCGGCCACGCAACGGCGCATAAATATGGATGTTGCCTTCGGCGATCACTTCCGCGCCATTCGACACCATGCCGAGCACCACCAGATCGCCCTTCGCGTAGACGCGCTGGCCCGAACGCAGCGGACGGTCGACCACCAGCGTGGCTTCGCGCGGCGCGCCGCCGCGCGTGTCGGCATCGGCATCGTCGTTGCCGGCTTGCGGCACGCGCTCGAGTGTGTCCTGGTCGAACAGTTCGGGTTGGGTGGCGGCGCTGGGCGCGCCTGCAGACTTACCAGCGGCGTCGGAGGCGATCTCTTCGATCTGCGCTTCGGCTTTGGCCGCGCCGCCCGTCACGCGCTTGTCGCGCGCTTCGAGAAACGGCAGGCCCGCTTCCGCGGCCCAGCCATGCTGTTCGGGATGAGCCACCACGCCTATCGGGCGCATGCGCACGCTTTCGAGCAGGCGCGCGATGTCGCCCAGCGCAACCTGCTCGCCATCGGCGAGACGGCGCAGGTCGATGGCTACCGTGTCATTGGCGAAGAACTCCGGCGTCGCCTCGAAGCGCCGCGTGAGTTCGGCGCGCATCGCATCGAGTTCCGTCGTTTTGACGACGAACAGGAGCGTATCGACTGAACCGCTCTTCAGTTCAAAATATGGCGATTTCTTGGGCGACATGGCGATCGGCGAAAAATTTTGCGTATTTTACAGGCGTCGACGCGCACGGCCATTATTTTTAATGGCGCAAAATGCTGCAGCGAAGGGAATGATGAAGGAACAGCGTGCGAACCGCCAGGAGAAGCCGCCGCATGACGCGCGGTGCGCGCATCAGGGCAGCAAAACCCGGCGAGGCAAAGCGGGAATCAGCGCGAAAAAAATGCCGCGCGCCTACTGTGCCGAAGCACGCGGCGCCGCACCGGCGAGATCGCGCATCAGCAGCGTTTCCCATTGCTCGGGCGTCTGCGCGCTGCGCGCGTGGTCGCCGGTGGCGACAAAGCCGAGACGCTCGTAGAAACGCATCGCGGTGATGTTGGTATCGGTCACCCACGCATAGACCTGGGTGGCATTTTCGCTCGCGAGCCAGTCGATGGCCGCATTGACGAGCAGCTCGCCGCCACGCAGATGCCGCACCGCCGGCGCCACCCACAACGCGAACACGAACGCCCGGCGCGCAGGCGCGCTCTCGAAGTTCGCGCCGATCAGGCCGGCCGGATGGCCTTCCGTGTAGAGGATGAACGTGGTGGCGGTATGCGAATCCGCATGACGGGCGGCCGCGGCGTCAAAGACGGCTGCATCGGCAGACAAGGCGTCTTCGAGCGAGTCGCCGAACGCGTAAGGTGCGTCGCGCAGCGAAGCAGTTCGAAGCTCGCGGAGCACGGCACCCTGATCGGCAACGATACGGCGAACGGTCAGTGACGGACTCATGCAGTCGTAAACCCCAATAAAGCACTAACGCGTAGCTTTAACCGAACTGGCCAGAGAGTCAAATCCTTATTTGACAAAAAAGTTCCGTGCACGCCGCGCGCGCAGGACTTGACAGACTGGTCGATGCGCCGCACAGGCCGCTGTATCGCGGCACTCACGCCGCTCAGGTCACTCACGGAGCCTCGTACGCACCTGTGCCGTCCGGCCAGGGCGTGAGCAGTTCGTAGCCGTCGTCGGTGACGGCGACCATGTGTTCCCACTGCGCGGACAGCGAGCGGTCCTTCGTCACGACGGTCCAGCCGTCGCGCTGCACAGCCGTGCCCGCACGCCCCGCATTGACCATCGGTTCGATCGTGAAGACCATGCCGGGCTTCAGGCGCACGCCCTGCCCCGGCTGGCCGTAGTGCAGCACCTGCGGCTCTTCGTGATAGACCTTGCCGATGCCGTGGCCGCAGTACTCGCGCACGATCGAGAAGCCGTCGGCCTGCGCGCGCTTCTGGATCGCGTGGCCGACGTCGCCGAGCGTCGCGCCGGGCTTCACTTCGCGGATGCCCGCGAGCATCGCCTCGTAGGTCGTGTCGATCAGTTGACGGCCCACCGAGCTCGGCGTGCCGACCGCGTACATGCGGCTCGTGTCGCCGAAATAGCCGTCCTTGATCACGGCCACGTCGATGTTGATGATGTCGCCGTCCTTGAGCACCTCGTTGCGGCTCGGAATGCCGTGGCAGACCACGGAATTGACCGAGGTGCAGATCGTCTTGGGAAAGCCGAGGTAGCCGACGTTGGCGGGCACCGCCTTGAGCGTCTTGACGATGTAGTCGTTGCAGATTGCGTCGAGATCGTCGGTGGAGACGCCGGGCTTGACGTGTTCGCCGATCATGGCGAGCACATCGGCGGCAAGCCGGCCGGAAATGCGCAGACGCTCGATGTCGTCGGCGGATTTGTAGGTGATAGCCATCTGAGAACCAAAGTGGGCGCGACGGCGCGCGTAGCGCCTCGCCGCGAATTCATGGGAGCGCCGCTCGAAGGCGCCATTGTACCGGGCGACCCGCGCGGGCCGGACCGCGAATATTCAGATACGTCCGATTGTCCGGGCGCAAACCGGCAACAAGAATGGGAAATATCTTACAACGACGTGAGCAGAACGCCAGATCATGACCCAATCGCCCTCTTCCTTACCCCTTTCTTCCAGCGCCGATGCCGGCATCGCCGCGCCGGTTCAAGCGCCGCTGAACATCCTCATCGCGCTGCCGACCTACGACAACTCGGTGCACTTCGACTTCGCCATGGCGCTGGCCGGCCTGATGGAAACCTTCAAGGCGCGCGGCATCGGCTTCGAGTACATCCATACGGCGTCGTCGCACATCATCCGCGCGCGCAACTTCTTTGCAAACTATTTCCTGAGCCATCCGCAATTCACGCACGTGTTGTTCCTCGACACCGACATGGACTTCTCGCGCGAGGCCATTCCGCGCCTGCTGGCCGGCGACAAGCCGGTAGCGGGCATCGCCTGCCCGTATCGCTACTTCGACGTGGAAAAGAAGATCACGGCCGACGACGCGGGCCTCTCGCTGCGCGAGTGGCAGGAAAAGACCGTGGACTACAACACGGCGATCCGCACCGATGCGAACGGCAATAGCAGCGTCGATCAGGGCTGGGTCGAGGTGAACCACATCGGCACGGGTATTTTTCTCGTGCGCCGCGACGCCATGGAGGCGATGGCGCCGCTCACGCAGCTTTACCGGCCGCCTGCGCAATACGCCGGCTATCTGCCCGACGGGCGCTTCTACGCGTTCTTCGACACCGTCGGCGAAAAAGGCGTGTATCTCTCGGAGGATCTGTCGTTCTGCCAGCGCGTGCGGGCAGCCGGAATGAGCGTGTGGGCGCTGATCGACGAGAAGATCGTTCATCACGGCGCCTCGGCGATTTCGGGCACCTTCATGCGTTCGCTGGAACGGCGCGGACATGTGCCGGGCTGATGGCGCGTGAATGCAAATGTGTGCAAAAGCGCCTGAAAACAGGCGCTGAAAAGCAAAAACCCCGTAGGCCTTGCGGCTTACGGGGTTTTCTAAATTTGGCGGAGAGGGTGGGATTCGAACCCACGGTACGGGGTTACCGTACGCCTGATTTCGAGTCAGGTACATTCGACCACTCTGCCACCTCTCCGGGGTACTGCTGGTTACTGCTTCTTCGGTCTTGGTCGTCGACCGGAGAAGCGAAGATTATAGAACATAAATCAGATCTTGCAAGCCCTTTTTCGAAAAAAATTTCGAGGGCTGCGCAATCCTTGTTCCAGCAACCTTCGCAACCGATCTGAACCTTAGCCAGCCACCGACAGGCGAGCCACACCGTTCATATACGGACGCAGCGCTTCGGGCACGGTGATCGAGCCATCGGCTTCCTGATAGTTCTCCAGCACGGCCACCAGCGTGCGGCCCACGGCCAGACCCGAACCGTTGAGCGTGTGCACGAGTTCCGGCTTGCCCTGGGCGTTGCGGAAGCGCGCCTGCATGCGGCGCGCCTGGAACGCTTCGGTATTCGAGCAGCTCGAAATTTCGCGATACGTGTTCTGCGCCGGCAGCCAGACTTCGAGGTCGTAGGTCTTGGCGGCCGAGAAGCCCATGTCGCCCGTGCACAGCGACATCAGGCGATACGGCAGGCCGAGCTTCTGGAGAATCGTCTCGGCGTGGACGACCATCTCTTCGAGCGCGTTGTACGACGTTTCCGGCGACGTGATCTGCACCATTTCGACCTTGTCGAACTGATGCTGGCGGATCATGCCGCGCGTGTCGCGGCCATACGAGCCCGCTTCCGAGCGGAAGCACGGCGAATGCGCGGTCAGCTTGATCGGCAGCGCGTTGCCTTCGACGATGCTTTCGCGCACCGTGTTCGTCAGCGAAATTTCCGACGTCGAGATCAGATATTGCGTGACGGTGTTTTCCGCGCCGCCCTTCTCCACGCGGAACATGTCCTCGGCGAACTTGGGCAGCTGGCCCGTGCCGTAGAGGATTTCCGGGTTCACGATGTACGGCGTGTAGGTTTCCGTGTAGCCGTGATTGAGCGTGTGCGTGTCGATCATGAACTGCGCGAGCGCGCGATGCAGGCGCGCGATCTGGCCGCGCAGCATCGTGAAGCGCGCGCCCGAGAGCTTCGCGCCCGTCTCGAAGTCCAGACCCAGCGGCGTGCCGACATCGACGTGATCCTTCACTTCGAATTCGAACGTGCGCGGCGTGCCCCAGCGGCGCACTTCCATATTGCCGGATTCGTCGCGGCCCAGCGGCACGCTTTCGTGCGGCAGGTTCGGCACGCCGAGCAGCAGATCCGAGAGCTTCGCCTGGATCTCGTCGAGCTTGGCGGCCGACGCCTTCATTTCGTCGCCGATGCCGCCCACTTCGGCCATGACCGCCGAGGTGTCCTCGCCGCGGCCCTTCATCGCGCCGATCTGCTTCGACAGGCTGTTGCGGCGTGCCTGGAGTTCTTCGGTGCGGGTCTGGATGTCACGGCGTTCCGCTTCGAGCGCGGAGAAAGCCGCGACGTCGAGGGTGTAGCCGCGGTCGGCGAGGCGCTTGGCGACGCCGTCGAGGTCTTTGCGCAGCAGCTGGATGTCGAGCATGGGATTGTGAGACGCAGTTTCGTTGTGTGAAGTGTCGATTTTAGCGCACCGGCGCGGGCGGCCCGTGCGCCGTGGCGGTTTTAGGCTGCCGCCGTCAGCCCGCCGCTAACCTTTGCGCTTGCGCTCGCGGATTTCGTCGCGATGCTCCTCGCGCCATTGCGCGTCGAGCTCAGCCAGCCGCGCAAGCTTCTCGCCGATCTTGCCCTCGAGCCCGCGCGGCGTGGGCCGATACCAGTTCGGCTCGCGCATGCCATCGGGAATATAGGTCTCGCCGGCGGCATAGGCGTCCGGTTCGTCGTGCGCGTAGCGGTACTCGTGGCCGTAGCCCAGTTCCTTCATGAGTTTGGTGGGCGCGTTGCGCAGATGGATCGGCACCGCGCGCGACTGGTCCTTGCCGACAAAGCGACGCGCCTCGTTATAGGCGTTGTAGCCGGCGTTCGACTTGGGCGCGACGGCCAGATAGATCACGGCCTGCGCGAGCGCCAGTTCGCCTTCGGGCGAGCCCAGCCGCTCGTAGGTTTCCGAAGCGTCGAGCGTGATGCGCGCCGCGCGCGGATCGGCCAGACCGATGTCTTCCCACGCCATGCGCACGATGCGGCGCGCCAGATAGCGCGGGTCGGCGCCGCCGTCGAGCATGCGGCAGAACCAGTAGAGCGCGCCGTCCGGGTTACTGCCGCGCACCGATTTATGCAGCGCGCTGATCTGGTCGTAGAAGGCGTCGCCGCCTTTGTCGAAGCGGCGCAGATTCTCGGCGAGCGCGCTGCCGAGCAGTTCGCCGTCGATTTCGGTCTTTTTCTGCTGGGCCGCCGCACGCGCGACGATCTCCAGATTGTTGAGCAGCTTGCGCCCGTCGCCATCGGCGGAACCGATCAGCGCGGCTTTCGCTTCGTCGGTGAACGTCAGACCGCCCAGTTCTTGCGCGGCGCGCGCGAGCAGTTCGCCCTGCTCGTCTTCGTCGAGACTGCGCAGCACGTAGACCGCCGCGCGCGAGAGCAAGGCGCTGTTCACCTCGAACGACGGATTTTCCGTGGTCGCGCCGATAAACACGAACAGGCCCGACTCCACGTGCGGCAGGAAGGCGTCCTGCTGGCTCTTGTTGAAGCGATGCACCTCGTCGACGAACACCAGCGTCTGATGCCCATGCGCGCGGTGCATCTGCGCCTGCTCGACGGCCTCGCGGATATCCTTCACGCCCGACAGCACGGCGGAAAGCGCGATGAATTCGGCGTGGAACGCGTCGGCCATGAGGCGCGCGAGCGTGGTCTTGCCCACGCCCGGCGGCCCCCACAGGATCATCGAATGCGCCTCGCCCGACTCGAAGGCGACGCGCAGCGGCTTGTTGGGCCCAAGCAGATGCTTCTGGCCGATGACTTCGTCGATGGTGCGCGGACGCAACCGTTCGGCGAGCGGAACGTTGCCACGGGTTTCTTCAAACATGTCGTTTTCGCGATAATGTCGGCTTTTCCGGCGGGTGGGTCTGGGCAGCGCCATGAACAGCCTGTTCGCGCCCCTGAAAACGGCCCGCCGCGCCGGATGTAGTCGTGCATTATGACAGTCCGCGCCGCCGCGCGATGTCTGGGGTCAGCTCGAACTTTGCGTGAACCCTACGCACACCATACGAATTCAATACAGATTCAATATAGACAACGCAGAGGACAGCTTTTCCCATGACTGAAAACACGCAAGCCGGTTCGGCCTACGCGCCCAATGTGCCGGTGCCCGACGCGCGCCGCCAGTTCCGCACCGGCGACGCCTTCGCGCTCTGGTTCTCCCTCGGCATCGGCCTGCTGGTCGCGCAGGCGGGCGCCCTGCTCGTGCCGGGCCTGTCGCTGCCGCACGCGCTGCTCGCCATCGGCATCGGCAGCGTGATCGGCGTGGTGCTGCTCTCGCTCGCGGGCGTGATCGGCACGGACACGGGTCTCGCCGCGATGTCCTCGCTGCGCCCGACGCTGGGCATTCGCGGCGCTTCGGTGCCCGCCGTCATCAACATGGTGCAGCTGGTGGGCTGGGGCTCGTTCGAGATCATCGTGATGCGCGATTCCGCCGATGCGCTCGCCAAACAGGCCTTCAATCTCTCGATGCCGCTGGTCTGGACCGTGATCTTCGGCGTGCTGGCGACGCTGCTGGCCGTGAGCGGCCCGCTCTCGTTCGTGCGCCGCTTCCTGCGCACCTGGGGCATCTGGCTGCTGCTCGCGGGCGCCGCCTGGCTCACGTGGAGCCTGCTGGCGCAGCACGACATCGGCGCGCTGATGAAGCGTCCCGGCACCGGCGACATGCCGTTCGGCAGCGCCATCGACCTCGTGGTCGCGATGCCGCTCTCGTGGCTGCCGCTGATCGCGGACTACACGCGCTTCGGCCGCAAAGCCGGCGAAACCTTCCGCGGCACGCTGTTCGGCTATGGCATCGCGAATCTGTGGTTCTACGCGCTGGGCGCGATCTACGGTCTCGCGGCCGGTGGCGGCGATGCGCTGCTGACCACGGCGCTCGCGCAAGCCGGTGGCGGCCTTGCGCTGCTGCTGGTGCTGATCGACGAAATCGACAACGCTTTCGCCGATATCCACTCGGCGGCTGTGTCGACCGGCACGGTCTGGACGCGCGCGGGCGTGCCGTTTCTCTCGGCTGCGTTCGGCGCGATCTGCACGCTGATCGCCCTGATCGTGCCGATGGCGAAGTACGAAAACTTCCTGCTGTTTATCGGCTCGGTGTTTGCGCCGCTGTTTGGCGTGGTGCTCGCCGATCACTTCATCGTGCGCCGCCGCCGCATCGACACCCAGGCGCTCGCCGATATCAACGGCGTCTACGGCTACTCGGGCGGCTGGCACGTGAGCGCGTTCGCCGCGTGGGTGGTGGGCTTCGGCGCGTATCAGGCACTCAACCAGTGGCTGCCGAATCTGGGCGCGACGCTGCCTTCGCTCGTGATCGGCGCGCTTTGCTATCTCGTGCTCGCGGGGCGCAGCCGCGCGGCTTACGCTTGATGCGCACGCTTTAAAAGCGCAATAAAAAACGCCACGCTGAGACAACCAGCGTGGCGTTTTTGCTTTCAGGCCTTAAACGAAGGCTTATTCGCGCTTCATTCGCAGTGGCCGCAGCCGCCGTGCGAGTGATCGTGACCATGCGCGTGACCATGCGCGTGACCATGATCGTCCGACGGCAGATGCTGCGCAGCCTGCGCCGAGATCCCCAGACGTTGCAGCAGCTTGCGGTCGGCTTCGGCTTGCGGATTGCTGGTCGTCAGCAGTTGGTCGCCGTAGAAAATCGAGTTCGCGCCAGCCATGAAGCACATTGCCTGCAGCGCGTCGTCCATCTGCTCGCGGCCCGCCGACAGACGCACCATCGCCGTGGGCATCGTGATACGCGCGACCGCGATCGTGCGCACGAATTCGAACGGATCGATCGGCTCCGTGCCTTCGAGCGGCGTGCCGGTGACCTGCACGAGATTGTTGATCGGCACCGATTCCGGGTACGGCTCCATGTTCGCCAGCTGCGCGATCAGGCCCGCGCGCTCGCGGCGCGACTCGCCCATGCCGACGATACCGCCGCAGCACACGTTGATGCCCGCGTCGCGCACGCGCTCGAGCGTCTCCAGACGGTCTTCGTACGTGCGCGTGGTGATGATCTTGCCGTAGTACTCCGGCGAGGTATCGAGGTTGTGGTTGTAGTAGTCGAGGCCCGCATCGGCGAGTTCCTTCGCCTGGTGATCTTCCAGCATGCCGAGCGTCACGCAGGTTTCCAGACCCATCGCCTTCACGCCGCGGATCATGTCCTTGATCGGCTCGAGGTGGCGATCCTTCGGATTGCGCCACGCCGCGCCCATGCAAAAGCGCGTCGCGCCGTTGGACTTGGCGGCGCGGGCCGCGTCGAGCACGGCGTCGACCGCCATCAGCTTGCCGGCTTCGAGTTCGGTTTCGTAATGCGACGACTGCGGGCAGTACGCGCAATCTTCCTCGCAGCCGCCGGTCTTGATCGACAGCAGCGTGGAAAGCTGCACGGCGTTGGCGTCGAAGTGCTCGCGATGGACCTGCTGGGCGCGGAACATCAGGTCGTTGAACGGCAGCTCGTAAAGCGCCGCGACGTCGGCGACTTTCCAGCGTGCAGCGTCTTCAGCGGCGGCGTGGGCGCTCGGCGCGGTGGCCTTCAGCGAGGTGAGGTCGATGTGGGTTTGCGTCATGGTGTCGAAGTCCTTCGTGACGTTTGACTGTGTTGTTCGCTTCGTCTTGCTGCTTTTTTAGCGCGCCGCCACAGCGGACAGGCGTGCAAGCAACAGATCGATGTTCAGATGTCCGGCCGCGTCGTCGGCGCTCGCGCCGCGCATATGCGGCACGACGCCGAGCAGCGGCGCGTCGAATTGCGCCGCCAGCAGCGTGCGCAAGGTATCGATGTTTTCCTCGGGGAAAGTCATGTTCGGGTCGATGCGGTTCGCGACCCAGCCCGCGATCTTCAGCCCGCGCGCGGCAACGGCTTCGGCCGTGAGCAATGCGTGGCTGATGCAGCCCAGCCGCATGCCGACCACCAGCACGACCGGCAGACCGAGCGCGACGGCCAGATCGGCCGTATCCTCGCGCGGCGTGAGCGGCACGCGGAATCCGCCGACGCCTTCGACCACGACCGCATCGGCGCGCTCGCAGGCGGCGCGATGGCAATCGACGATGCGCGCCATATCGAGCGTCACGCCTTCCAGCGCGGCGGCAATATGCGGCGCGGCCGGCTCCTTGAGCAGGAAAGGCGTGCGCATGTCGGGCGGCAGCAGCACACTGGCGGCGGCGTCGAGCTGATCGGCGTCTTCGTTGTGCCAGACGCCGTCGCGTTCATACGCGCCTGCCGCGACCGGCTTGAGCGCCGCGGCGCGCAGGCCCGCGTGCGTGAGGCCGCGCAAGAGCGCCGCGCTCACGAAGGTCTTGCCGATCTCGGTATCGGTGCCGGTGACGAAGAAAGAAACCTTGGCCTGGCTCATTACGCGCCCTCCTGTGCCGCGCGGCTTGCGCGTTGCAGCGATTCGTTGAGTCGGTCGAGATCGCCATCCGCATGCGCGGCCGAAAGCGAAATGCGCAGCCGCGACGTGCCCACCGGCACGGTCGGCGGACGAATGGCCGGCACCCACAGGCCATCGCTTTCGAGCGTGGCCTGCAGCGCCAGCGTCGCATCGTTCGAGCCGATCACGAGCGGCTGCACGGCGCTGATCGAATCGACCGGCATCCAGCAGGTGGCCTTGAGCATCGCACGCGTGCGCGCGATCAGATGATTCAGATGCGCGCGCCGCGCGTCGCCCTCTTCGCTGGCGATCAGGCGCAGGCTCGCAGACACCGCATGCGCCACCGCCGGCGACGACGCCGTCGTGAAGATATACGGACGCGCGCGCTGCACGAGCCATTCGATCACAGTGGCATGCGCGCAGACGAATGCGCCCGACACGCCCGCCGCCTTGCCGAGCGTGCCCACCATCACGAGATACGGCGAGCGCAACGCGGCTTCGGCAATCGCGCCGCGCCCTTGCGGGCCGAGCACGCCCAGACCGTGTGCATCGTCGACAACCAGCCATGCGCCGTGTTGCTCCGCCAGTTCGACCAGACGCGCGAGCGGCGCGACATCGCCGTCCATGCTGAACACGGTGTCGCTCACGATCAGCTTGGCGCTAGCGTCGCTGGCGTCGAGCATCGCGCTGAGCGCGTCCATATCCGAATGCGGATAGATCTGGATTTCGGCGCGCGACAGACGTGCGCCGTCGATCAGCGAAGCGTGGTTCAGCGAATCGGAAAAGATCGTCGTGCCGCGGCCCGCGAGCGCGGTGAGCACGGCGAGGTTCGCCATATAGCCGGTGCTGAAATACAGCGCGCGCGGCGCGTCGACGAAACCGCCCGCAAACGCGGCCAGATCGTCTTCGAGTCGCGCGTGCGCGCGCGAATGGCCGCCCAGCAGATGCGAGCCGCCGCTGCCCGCGCCGTAGCGCTGCGCGCCTTCGGCCAGCGCGGCAACCAGTTGCGGATGGGCGGCGAGGCCCAGGTAATCGTTGCTCGCGAAGCCGATCGTCTCGCGGCCATCGACGGTCATGTGCGCGTCGCACGGCGTATCGATGGTGCGGCGGCGGCGGCGCAGGCCGTGCGCGTCGATCTCGCGCAGGCTCGCTTCGAGCGTGTCCAGCAAATGCATCAGAGGTCCTCCGCGACGGTCGCGTCGAAAGTCTCGCGCGTGCGCGCCGCGAGCAGCGCCTGCGTTTCGGTGTCCAGAATATATGGCGGCATCACGTAGACCGTGGTGCCGATCGGGCGCAACAGCAACTCGCGCTGCAAGGCGTTTTCGAAGAAGCGGCGCGAGAACGTGCTCGCGCGTGCGGGATCGTCGAGCGCCACGTCGAACGCGAGAATCGTGCCGCACTGGCGCAGATTGCGCACGAGCGGATGCGTTTCGAGCGGCGCGAACGCCGCGCGCAGTTGCGCGGATTTGCGCGCGTTCGACTCCAGCACGCCTTCGCGCGCGAACAGGTCGAGCGTGGCGAGCGCCGCGCGGCACGCGAGCGGATTGCCGGTGTACGAGTGCGAATGCAGGAAGCCGCGCGTGGTGTCGTCGTCGTAGAACGCCGCGTAGATTTCGTCGCGCGAAAGCACGATCGACAAAGGCAGATAGCCGCCGCTGATGCCCTTCGAGAGCGTCAGCAGATCGGGCCAGATGCCGGCCAGCTCGCAGGCGAAAAACGTGCCGGTGCGCCCGCAGCCGACGGCGATTTCATCGGCGATCAGGTGCACCTTGTACTGGTCGCACAGCGCGCGCAGGCCGCGCAGATACGAGGGATCATGCATCGCCATGCCGGCGGCGCACTGCACCAGCGGCTCGACGATCAGCGCGGCGATACGGCCTTCGCGTTCGGCGAAGAGTTTTTCGACATCGGCGAGCGCGCGGCGGGCGACATCGGCGGCGCTTTCGCCTTCGCGCGCGAGGCGCGCGTCGGGCGAACCGACTACGTGCGCGTGCGTGAGCAGCGGATCGTAAGCATCCCTGAAGAGCTTCACATCCGTCACGCCGAGCGCGCCGATGGTCTCGCCGTGATAGCTGTTGGCGAGGCAGACGAATTCGCGCTTGTCGCTCGCGCCCTGATTACGCCAGGCGTGGAAGCTCATCTTCAGCGCGATCTCGACCGCCGACGCGCCGTCCGAAGCGAAGAACGCGTGGCCGAGCACATTGTCGGTGAGCGCCTGGAGATGTTCCGCCAGTTCGACGGCGGGCTCGTGCGTGCAGCCCGCGAGCATCACGTGCTCGAGCATGTCCAGCTGCGCCTTGAGCGCGGCGTTGATGGCCGGATTGGCATGGCCGAACAGATTCACCCACCACGAGCTGATCGCGTCGAGATAGCGCCGGCCTTCGTGGTCGTAGAGCCACGGGCCTTCACCGCGCGAGACGGCGACGAGCGGCAGACGCTCGTGGTGTTTCATCTGGGTGCAAGGGTGCCAGACGGCGCGCAGGCTGCGCGCGATCCAGTCATCGTTGCCTGGTTTGTTTTGCAAGTTCTTGTTTTGCGAGTCCAATTACGGCTCCCGATACGACAGCGCAGCCGAATTTAGCGCGTTCGTTCGCGCAATGCACTACCCCCAAAATGGGCTTTCGAGGCCCGTGGCAGCGGGGTTCGGCGGGGTTTGCGGCAGCTACGCGCACTTCGTTTGCAAAGTGCGGAAATGCGCGTAGATGACGACGACAAAGTGACGCGCGCTTATGCAAAAAAATATGCGCTCGCGCGGGCGAACCAGCGGTTCGCGGGCGGCATCGACCTGATTAATTGGGGATTGAACATGAGATCGCCGCAGGATCGGGCATGAAAAAAGGCGCCGCGTGGCGCCTTTCGAGGTGATCGCGAACGAGCCGGACGCGCTTAGCGGCTCGCCAACGAGTGCGCGGTATCGGCGGCGTTGATTGCGTTGCTGGCGCCGCTGCCGTTGTTGTCGGCCACGGCATGGCCTTCGTCGCGAGCATCGTTCTGTGCGGTCGTGGCGTTCTCGTTCGCCCACACCACGTTGCCGTTCACCGCGTAGAGGCGGCACGGATCGGAACTGTGCTTCTGGCAGTTCGCAATCGCCACGTCCATCGGGTTGTCGCCGCCTTCGGCCCACGACCAGGCGCCCGAATCGGACACCGCGAACGCGCGGCTCGGGTACTGCTTGAGGAAGTTGCGATAACCGTCGCGGCCCGACTGATCGAGGAACGGCACCGCACCCACCGAATCGATCGACGCATAGCCGCTCGCACGCGGCGCGGCCGGCGTTTCCACGCGGTACTGCACCGAAGTGGGCATGCCCTGATTCGCGAGGAAGGCTTCGACCTGCGGCCACCAGACCTGCACGCCGTCGCGGTCGCCCACGAGGCGATGCGCGTCGTTCTTGTAGGCGCCGAAATCGACCAGCTTTGCAGCCGAGCCCGTATGCGCGTCGCCCGCCTGAGCGGTGCGGAACGCCGCGTACATCTTCGTGACGAGTTCCGGCGTCCACACGGAATCGTTGTCGCCGTAGAGCCAGAGCGAGGCCACGCGGGCCTTGCCGCCGTAATCGCCGAACGCCTGGCTCAGGTTGTCCTGCCAGCCCGTGCAGGCGTCCTGACGCAGTCCGCCCGAGAAGTTGATGAGCGCGCGCACGCCATGCGCGGCTTCGGTGCCGTAGGCCATGGTCGCGAGGCCGCCGTGCGAGGTGCCCGCCACGGCGATGTGGTTCGCGTCCACATACGGCTGCTTCGACATGTAATCGACCGTCGTGGCGACATCGGCGGCCTGGCCCATGCCGTTGCTCGCCACATCGCAGCCGTCCTGTTCGTAGGTGCCGCCCGAGCCCGCGAAGCCGCGGCGATTCGGCGCGACCACGACGTAACCGCGACGCACGAATTCGCGTGCGAACGACATCGGGTCGCTACGCGGCTGCATGCGCGGATCGCCGGGAATCTTGCCGTGGTTGAAGATCACCATCGGGAACGGGCCTGGGCCGTCCGGGCGATACACGGTGGTTTCGAGCGTGACGTCCGATTCGCCGGGAACCGGAATCTGGATGATCTGGGCGTTCATGCCCGCGTGCACCATGGGCAGATACGCGTCGTCGAGCGCGAGGCGCGGCACGCGTGCGCTGCCGAGCGGGCCGCTTGCGTTGCTGGCGAGCGAGGATTGCGAAGCGGTGCTGGCGCGCGCCGCAGCGTTTGAAATCTGCGTGGAAACCTGAGCGGGAACCTGAGCACCCGCCACAGCGGCCTGATCCGAAAGTGAGGCTGCGTGTGCCACCGACAGCACACATGCCGTGCTGGCCACCGCAAATCCGGTAAGAAGCTTCCTGAACGCCATGCGCTACACCCGCCTGCGAAAATCCCGCTGTGAATCTGACTACCGAGCAACTGTCCCCGTCCTTTGCGGACACAACGGAACACTGGCGCGCCTGGCCCGAAAGCCTGGCGTGGCATGACCCGTTGCAGGGAAGTAAAACCGATCGGAACACCTTAGCGGCGCCTTTCTGTCATCGATCAGACTCGCCGCCAGCATCCGCTTTTGAAGTCGCCGTGAAGATGTTTTTCAACAAGCTCTTAATGGTGAAACGGACACCGTGATTGGATACTCGCACGACAAATAATTGTTGTGCAATTCAGGGGTAACCCGGCATAACACGTGCCAGGCGCGCGCAGCCCTTGAGCCACGGCGGATCGGCGGATTTCGAGGTAATGCGAGGTAACGGAAGGCGAAAATAATGACGGATGCGACGTGTCGCGCAGCGCCAACGTCCCCGTTTTTTGCGGCGTGATTGCAGGGTTTTCGCGGTGCTTTTTCAGTAAGCGCGTGTTTGCAAAAGCGCGGATTCAGGCCATCCGGCGCGCTTTTGCTTCGGCGCCCACGCATTCAGCCTTCGATGATGTCGCCGTCCACATAACGCCAGCGGCCATCGTCGCCGCGCGTGAAACGGCTCAATTCATGCAGCCGGTACGCGCGCCCCGCACTCTTGTAACGCGCGACGAATTCCACGCGCGCATGCGTTTCGTCGAGCGGCTCATGGCGCTTCACCGCAAGACCGAGCCAGCGCGGCGCGCCCGGCTCGTTGGGATCGACATCGAGATCGGCGGGACAGGTCTCGCTGGCCCACGTCGCGCGCAGATAGGCGACATCGCCCAGCACGTAAGCCGAATAGCGCGAGCGCATCAATTCGAGCGCGCTCGCCGGCAGCGCCCCACCGTCGATAAAGCGGCCGCAGCAGTCGGCAAAACGCGGCGTCTTTGCGCCCGATTTTTGATTGGGCACCGCGCCGCCGCACGGACATTCGAGGGGACGTGTGTTGTCTGCGCTCATGGAAAAACCATTCCTTCTACAAAATAAAAAAGCCGCCCGCTCACGCGAGGCGGCCCTGATTATCCACTGCCCGGCTTACCAGTCGAGTTCGGTGCCGTCGTACTGGAAGAAGCGGCCGTTGAACACTTCGCGCGCGGCAGCGGCTTCCGCCACCACTTCGCGCATGCCCGCCACGCTCGCCTGCGGATCGATGGCCGCATGCGCGCCGCCCATCTCGGTGCGCACCCAGCCCGGATGCAGCGCGATGCAGGTGGCGCGGCGCGTCTGCAGCGACGTGATCTTGAGCACGTCGTTCACGGCGGCCTTGCTCGCGCGATAGAGCCAGCCGGTCGTGCCGGTGGTCTGCGTGATGCTGCCCATGCGGCTCGACAGCACGCCCAGCACGCCATGCGCCGCATCGACGAGCGGCAGCAGGATCGGGATCAGTTGCATCGGCCCGCGCACATTGGTGTTCATCACGTATTCGAAGTCTTCGGCCGTGATGGTTTCCACGCCTTCGGTACGCGGCCCGTAAACGCCCGAGACGATCAGCGCCACATCCAGCCGCTCGCCGTCGAGCTTCCAGCCGAGCGCCGCGATGTCCTCGGGCCGCGCGATATCGCACGGATAAGTCTGCGCGCCGAGCGCGCGCAAATCCGCGAGCGCCTGTTCCGAACGGGCCGTGGCCAGCACGCGCCAACCGGCTTTCACATACTGGCGCGCGAACTCGAGCCCGAGCCCGCGCGACGCACCCACGATCAACGCTGTCTTCATCTTGCACCTGTCTGGTGTGCCGCGGCCTTTGCCCAGCGCCGCATGCGGGTGTTGCGATGCGCCGCCTCCCTGCGGCGCACGTCAGGCATGAGCCTACATGAGTTCGACGCCCATTGCCGTCGCCTCGCCGCCGCCGATACACAGGCTCGCCACGCCGCGCCGGCCGCCGCGCGCGCGCAACGCGCCGATCAGCGTGACGAGAATGCGCGCGCCCGAAGCGCCGATCGGATGGCCGAGCGCGCACGCGCCGCCGTTCACGTTGACCTTCTCGTGCGGCAGATCGTGCGCTTTCATCGCCGCCATCGTGACCACGGCGAAGGCTTCGTTGATTTCGAAAAGATCGACGTCTTCGGCTTTCCAGCCGGTCTTGTCGAACAGCTTCGCAATCGCGCCCACCGGCGCGGTCGTGAACTTCGCGGGTTCCTGCGCGAAGGTCGTGTGGCCGGTCACGCGCGCGATCGGCTGCACGCCCAGGCGCTTCGCCGTCGATTCGCGCATCATCACGAGCGCCGCCGCGCCATCCGAAATCGACGATGCATTCGCCGCCGTCACCGTGCCCGTTTTGCTGAACGCGGGCTTGAGCGTGGGGATTTTGTCGATGTTGGCCTTGAACGGTTGCTCGTCGCGTTCGATGGTCGTCTCGCCCGCGCGCGAGGCCACTTTCACCGGCGCGATTTCCCAGCCGAACGAGCCGTCTTCGTTGGCGCGTTTTGCGCGCCTGAGCGATTCGATGGCGAAGGCGTCCTGGCGTTCGCGCGAGAAGTCGTATTCGCCCGCGCATTCCTCGGCGAACGTGCCCATCAGACGGCCCTTGTCGTAGGCGTCTTCCAGACCGTCGAGGAACAAATGATCGAGCACCTGGCCGTGGCCCATGCGCATGCCCGCACGCGCTTTCGGCAACAGATACGGCGCATTCGACATGCTCTCCATGCCGCCCGCGACGATCACATCGGCGGAACCGGCCAGCAGCATGTCGTGCGCGAACATCGCCGCGCGCATGCCCGAGCCGCACATCTTGTTCACCGTGGTCGCACCCGCGGCGAGCGGTAAGCCCGCGCCCAGAGCCGCCTGGCGCGCGGGCGCCTGTCCCTGGCCCGCGGGCAACACGCAGCCCATCACCACTTCTTCGATCTGTTCGGGCTTGAGGCCCGCGCGCTCGACAGCGGCCGCAATCGCCGCCGCGCCGAGTTGCGGCGCCGTCAATGCAGCGAGTTCGCCCTGAAAACCAGCCATCGGCGTACGTGCCGCCGCGACGATCACGATTGCGTCCTGCTGCGTCTGTGTCTGCGTCTGTGTGTTTGTCTCGCTCATGTCCATCCTCCTTGTATTCGGTTCGATGATCGGTTGCCGCCCGCTATGCGCTCAAAAACCGCTCCGGAAAGCGCATACAAAAACGCTCCGTTTCTTCATAAGGCAAACAGTCGGGCACATCGCCCGCGAGCAGCCGCGTCTTGCTGTCCTGCCAGATCGCGGGCTCGAAAAAATCCGCGTGATGCGCGAGGAAATAGCGCTTTACACGCGGATCGCCGAGCAAAAACGTGCCGTACGTTTCCGGAAAAATATCGCGCGGTCCGACGGCGTACCACGGCTCATCCGATAGTTCGTCGTCCTCATAACGTGGCGCGGGCACGGCGCGCACGTTGCAGTCGGTGAGATATTCGATTTCGTCGTAGTCGTAGAACACCACGCGGCCATGGCGCGTCACGCCGAAATTCTTGTAGAGCATGTCGCCCGGAAAAATATTCGCGCGCATCAGGTCTTTCACCGCGTTGCCGTATTCGCGGATGCCGTGCTCCACCTGCTCGTCGCTGCCGTTCTGCAGCCAGAGATTGAGCGGCACCATGCGCCGCTCGATGTAGAGATGGCGGATCACGAGCTTGTCGCCGTCGTACTCGATCATCGAAGGCGCGTGCGTTTCCAGCTCCTTCACGAGCGCTGCGTCCAGCCGCGCGATGGGCAGCGCGACGCTCGAATATTCGAGCGTATCGGCCAGACGCCCGAGGCGATCGTGCCGCTTCACCAGTTGATACTTCGCCACCACCTGCTCGCGCGTGGTTTCCTTCGGCGCGGGAAAACGGTCCTTGATGACCTTGAACACATAGGGAAACGACGGCAGCGTGAACACGATCATCACCATGCCGCGAATGCCGGGCGCCGCCTCGAACAGATCGCTCGAATGCGAAAGGTGATGCAGCAGATCGCGATAGAACAGATTCTTGCCCTGCTTTTGCAGCCCGAGCGAGGTATAGATTTCGCCCTTCGCCTTGCGCGGCATGATGCTGCGCAGAAACGCCACATACGCCGACGGCACTTCCATATCGACGAAAAAATACGAGTGCGCGAAGCTGAACATGATCAGCACCGGGTCCGAGCGCAGCAGCACGGTATCGAGCGCGAGCTTGCCCTTCCCGGCACCTTCGGCGACATGCCGGATCGGCACGACAAAGGGCACGACGATATCGCCGTTGATGATGCGCCCGACGATATACGCCGACTGGTTGCGAAAGAACAGCGAAGCCAGCGTGTGAATCTGCAGATTGGCCTTGGGCTCGACCACGCCGAAGGTGTCGCGCATGCTCTGCATCACGCAGGCGACATCGCGTTCGAGATCTTCGAACGGCGTCTCCAGCTGGAAGTTCGTGACGATGCGCGCAAGCGTGACAGCCATCCCGTCTTTGGCCGGGTAATCCGCGCGATAGGTCGGCCGCGCGGCCGGTTCGTCGTTCTCGATATATTCGGTCGAGATCGCGGGCCGCACGAAAATGAACGCGTTCTTGAAGTACGAACGATGCAGGATCTTGCAGCACACCGAATTGAAAAACGTCTCGGCGCATTCGGGTTGACGGTGCGTGGTCAGCAGGCCGATGTAGTGCAGCTTGATCTGCTCCCAGACGTCGTCGTCGATGCTTTCGGCGTCGTATTCGTCTTCGAGCGCATGCACGCATTCGCGCACGCGCTGGTCATACGAGGCGATACGCTCGCGCGCGAGTTGCTGCTGGCCGCGCCAGTCCGCCGCTTCGAAACACGCCTGCGCCTGCACGGCGACCGCACCGAAGCTGCGGTAATGCAGGTTGAAACCGTCGAGGATGGTCTGCGCCACGTCGAAGCCGATCTGCGAAGAGAGCAGTTTCGGGAAATGTCTCATGGCGCGATCCTGGCTTCGTGTGTCGATGGCGTGCGGGGTCGCTTACTTCGTGTCGGCGGTGCTGGCCGGCACGGCTTCGGCGGCCTTGCGCGGATCGCCCGGCGCGTTCTTTTCCAGCAGCACGCGCGCCTGCGCTTCGTACTGCGCGAGATCTTCGAGCGTGGCGTCGAGGTCGTCGCGCTGGCGCTCCAGGATTTCGCGGTGGCGCACGACGGTGTCGAGGAAGGCCTGAAGCTGCGGCAAGGTATCCGTGGGCGATTCGTAGAGATCGAGCAGCGCGCGAATCTCGTTGAGCGTGAAGCCCAGGCGCTTGCCGCGCAGCGTGAGCCGCAGGCGCGTGCGGTCGCGGCCCGAGAACACGCGCTTGAGGCCGCCGGCGCCTTCGCGGCTCGGCGCGAGCAGGCCCTGGTCTTCGTAGAAACGGATCGCACGCGGCGTCACGTCGAATTCGCGGGCGAGTTCGGTAATCGTGTACTGGTTCATGTCGGGAGGCGCAGCTCGCGCGGGCCAGAGATTCTGGCCGGGCAGCCTGGCTTTATTTCGTTGGAATCGACGTTTACGTTATCGTCAAGCGCAAGCTTGTGCAACCGTCGATGAAAAGCGCCCGCGCGCCGGCCTTTGTTCCGCCAGCCGGAACAGTCCGCCGGTCCGCCAGCAGAAATGGCTCAATGCGGCGACAATGACAGCCGAACCCACATAACGACACGAGACACCCTCCACGATGAACGCCCTCGAACACCAGCTCGACTACCCTTTCGCCGATACCCTGCCCGATTCGGGCATCGCCTTCGATGTCGCGCCCGGCGTGAAATGGCTGCGCATGCCGCTGCCGTTCGTGCTCGATCACATCAATCTGTGGCTGCTGCGCGATGAGATCGACGGTCAGCCGGGCTGGACCGTGGTGGACTGCGGCATCACCGACGACACCATCAAGGCGCATTGGGAAAAGGTGTTCGACAGCCAGCTCGAAGGCTTGCCGGTGCTGCGCGTGCTGGTCACGCACAGCCATCCCGACCACATCGGGCTGGCGCACTGGATCTGCGCGGGCGGCGACAAAAAGCGCTGGGACGTGCGCCTGTGGACGACGCTCGGCGAATACATGAGCGCGGCGGTGCTGGCATCGGGCAACGGCTCGAACGCGGGCGGCGAAGGCGCGGCGCGCCACTTCGCGCGCCACGGCGTCACCGACGAAGCCTCGCTCGATCAACTGCGCACGCGCCGCAACTACTACTCGAATCTCGTGCCGGCGCTGCCGTCGCAATATCGCCGTCTGCGCGAAGCCGATGTCGTGAAGATCGGCGGGCGCGACTGGCGCGTGGTGACGGGCTTCGGCCATTCGCCCGAGCATTGCGCGCTGCTGTGCGAGGAAACCGGCGTGCTGATTTCCGGCGATATGGTGCTGCCGCGCATCTCGACCAATGTGTCCGTGTTCGACATGGAGCCGGAAGGCAATCCGCTCGGCCTCTACCTCGAATCGCTGGGCCGTTACGAAACGATGGCCGCCGACACGCTCGTGCTGCCCTCGCACGGCAAGCCGTTCCGCGGCGTGCGCACGCGTATCGCGCAATTGCGCGAGCACCACGTGGCGCGGCTGGCCGAAGTGCTGGAAGCCTGCACGAACGCGCCGCAAAGCGCCGCCGATATCGTGCCGCTGATGTTCAAGCGCAAGCTCGACATGCACCAGCTCACCTTTGCGATGGGGGAAGCGCTCGCGCATCTGCATCTGCTGTGGTTCGAAGGCCAGCTCACGCGCCGTATCGGCGAAGACGGCGTGATCCGTTTTTCCGCTTGATTCACGGCGGCTAAAAACAAAGGGGCGACTCGTTTCGAGCCGCCCCTCTGCATGTCATCCGCAGGTTACGCGTATCAGTTCGCGCCGCCCGTGATCAGATCGGCGCCCTTGGGACGCACGAACTTGAACGTCGAAGCCGGCAGCGACGGGTTCTTTTCGATGTTCGAGAAAGTCAGCAGCGTCACGTTGCCGAATACGTCGTGCAGTTCCATCGCTTCGAGATTGCCGTCACGAAAACCAATGCCGACGCTCTTGAACTGCGTGTCCTTCGACTTCGGAATCAGTTGCAGCCAGTCGATGCCGTTCTTCACGCCCGCATCCGACAGCGTGAAGTTCTTGTCCAGATCGTTGCTGCCGAACAGGATCGCCGCCGGGCTCGCGCCCAGCGCGCCGCCCAGCTTGCGCTCGGTGACCTGGTTCAGGTCCTTGTCGTAGACGTAGAGATTGTCGCCGTCCGACTGCAGCAGTTGCTGGTACGGCTTCTCGTACGACCAGACGAACTTGCCCGGACGCGAGAACACGAAGGTGCCGCTCGACACCTTGGCGTTGAGCGTGGCCGTGGCGATGGCGTCGCTGGTGTTTTTGGCGTTCGACGGCGTCTTGAGTTCGCGCTGCACGAACGCGCCGCGCGCGGCGTGCACCTGGCTGACGAACTGCTTGAGTTGATCGGTGCCGCTGGCGTAGGCGTGGCCCGCCATCACGAGCGTCGTGCCCAGCGCGACGGTCACGGCACGCGCCGCGCGGCCCAGCGTCGAAACATTCAAACGAGCCGTATGTCCTGCGAAAAACTGCATCTATCGTTCTCCAATAGCGAAATAGGGGGCGTCTTCAGTCGGCGTCGCGCGTGGGCGCGAGGATTTCACGGTTGCCGCTCGACGACATCGCCGAAACCAGCCCCGACTGCTCCATCTGTTCGAGCAGCCGCGCAGCACGGTTATACCCGATGCGCAGATGCCGCTGCACAAGCGAGATCGACGCGCGCTTGTTCTTGATAACCACCTCGACGGCCTGATCGTAGAGCGGATCGGACTCGTCGCCCGTACCGGAAGCACTTGCCGTGCCCTCGTCGCCCTCGCCCGACACGCCGCCTTCGAGGATGCCTTCGATATAGTTCGGCTCGCCCTGCTCCTTGAGCTTGTCGACCACGCGATGCACTTCATCGTCGCCGACGAACGCGCCGTGCACGCGCACCGGCAGGCCGCTGCCCGGCGGCAGATAGAGCATGTCGCCCATGCCGAGCAGCGATTCCGCGCCCATCTGGTCGAGAATCGTGCGCGAGTCGATCTTCGACGACACCTGGAAGGCCATCCGCGTCGGCACGTTGGCCTTGATCAGACCGGTGATGACGTCCACGGAAGGCCGCTGCGTCGCCAGAATCAGGTGAATGCCGGACGCGCGCGCCTTCTGCGCGATACGCGCGATCAACTCTTCGACCTTCTTGCCGACCACCATCATCAGATCGGCCAGTTCGTCGATCACGACGACGATATTCGGCAGCTTCTGGAGCGGTTCCGGGTCGTCCGGCGTGAGGCTGAACGGGTTCGGAATCTTCTCCTCGCGCTTGTTCGCTTCCTCGATCTTGTTGTTGTAGCCCGCGAGATTGCGCACGCCCATCTTGCTCATGAGCTTGTAGCGGCGCTCCATCTCGGCGACGGTCCAGTTCAGCGCGTTGCCGGCCTGGCGCATGTCGGTCACGACCGGGCAAAGCAGATGCGGAATGCCTTCGTAGACGCTCATTTCGAGCATCTTCGGATCGATCAGGATCATGCGCACCTGGTCGGCGCTGGCTTTGTAGAGCAGCGAGAGAATCATCGCGTTGATACCCACCGACTTGCCCGAGCCGGTCGTGCCGGCCACCAGCAGGTGAGGCATCTTGGCGAGATCGGCGCACACCGGCTTGCCGCCGATGTCCTTGCCCAGCCCCATGGTGAGCGCCGAAGACGCATCGGCATACACCGCCGAGCCGAGGATTTCCGACAGGCGCACGGTCTGGCGGCGCTGGTTCGGCAGTTCGAGCGCCATGCAGTTCTTGCCCGGAATCGTCTCCACCACGCGGATCGACACCAGCGACAGCGAGCGCGCCAGATCCTTGGCCAGATTGACGATCTGGCTGCCCTTCACGCCGGTCGCGGGTTCGATTTCGTAGCGCGTCACGACCGGGCCGGGATAAGCCGCCATCACCGCGACATCGACGCCGAAGTCCTTGAGCTTCTTCTCGATCAGGCGCGAGGTGAATTCGAGCGTGTCGTCCGAAATGGTTTCCTGGGCGGCCGGCGCGGGGTCGAGCAGCGAGATCGGCGGCAGCGTGGAATCGCCCGGCAGGTCGGTGAAAAGCGGCACCTGGCGCTCTTTCTCGACGCGCTCTGAGCGCTGCGGCGTGACCACCGGCGGCACGATCGTGACCGGCTCGTGCTCCTCGATCTTCACGCGGCCGCGCTCGACCTTGCCTTCGCGCTTGACCGCCGCGGCTTCGCCGAGCTTGCGGTCGCTGCGCGCTTCGCGGCGCAGACGCGCCATCGTCACGGCATTGATGATCGATTCGCCGACTTTCTCGGAAACGGAAAGCCAGGAGAAACGGAAGTACAGCGACAGGCCGATGCCCAGCGCCAGCAGCAGTGCGAGCGTGCCGCCCGTAAAGCCGAGCGCATGCGAGACGCCGCGCGCGACGGCCTCGCCCACCACGCCGCCGGGCGCGCGCGGCAACTGCACCTTGAGCGACCACATCCGCAGCGCTTCGATGCCATCGCAGGCGAGCAGCACCAGCACGAAGGCGAAGGCTTCGGCGACCCAGCTATGGTCGCGCGGCTTGTCTTCATCGTCGTCGGGCAGCGCTTCGTGGCGCGTGATGCGCCGGTAGTTCTTCGAGATGTGGCGCGCGAGAATCACCACCCACCAATAGGCGGACAGGCCGAACAGCAGCAGCAGGATGTCCGAAGTCCAGGCGCCGACGCGCCCGGCCCAGTTCGAGATATGGTCGACCTGGGCGGCATGGGTCCAGCTCGGATCGCGCCGGCTGTAGCTGATGAGCGCCATCAGCAGGAACACGCCTAGCGCGACCTGCAGGATCCAGCGGATTTCGGTGAAAAGACGCGACATGCGGTGAGGCAATGCCTGCGCCTGCGCGGAAAAGGGAGCTTTGGCCATTGAATCCCGGTGATTCTTGATGCTTGCGCGGCGCGGGCGCGCTGCCGGAACGCCCCGGCAGACGGGCGCGGCGGCCGTCCGATGCGGCCTATTGTAAACGCGTTGTTTCGGCCCCGGCGGCCCCACGCTGTAAATGACGGTAACTGACAACGGCGTGGGCGCGGGCTTTACGACGCAGGCGCGGCCCCGCCAGGCTATCGCCGCGATGAGAAACCCTCATGACGCATCGAACTCCCCCGGCCTTTATAATTGCGGGCTGATACCCAACTACCTTGCCTGAGCCCCGCCGCACTGCGGGCGGCCCACGCGAACCCCGGCAGCCGCGCAGGCTTACCCGCCGCGCAGCGCCTTCTACGGAATTCGACCATGTCCGCAACCAAACACGCCAAAGTCCTGATTCTCGGTTCCGGCCCCGCCGGCTACACGGCAGCCGTTTATGCGGCACGCGCGAACCTCTCGCCGCTGCTCGTCACCGGTCTCGCCCAGGGCGGCCAGCTGATGACCACGACCGACGTGGAAAACTGGCCCGCCGACCCGAACGGCGTCCAGGGCCCGGAACTGATGCAGCGTTTTCTCGAACACGCTGAGCGCTTCAACACGGAAATCGTGTTCGATCACATCCACACGGCCAAGCTGGACGAAAAGCCGATCCGCCTGATCGGCGATTCGGGCGAGTACACCTGCGATTCGCTGATCATCGCCACCGGCGCATCGGCGCAATACCTCGGCCTGCCCAGCGAAGAGCTGTTCATGGGCCGCGGCGTGTCGGCCTGCGCGACCTGCGACGGCTTCTTCTACCGTAACCAGCACGTCGCCGTGATCGGCGGCGGCAATACGGCAGTCGAAGAAGCGCTGTACCTCTCGGGCATCGCGAAGAAGGTCACGGTGATCCATCGCCGCGACAAGTTCCGCGCCGAACCGATCCTGATCGACCGTCTGCTGGAGAAGGAAAAGGAAGGCGTGGTCGAGATCAAGTGGGATCACGTGCTCGACGAAGTCAAGGGTAACGAAGGCGGCGTGAACGGCCTGCGCATCAAGAGCACGAAGACGGGCGAAACGACCGATCTCGATCTGCAAGGCGTGTTCGTCGCGATCGGCCACAAGCCGAACACCGACATCTTCGAAGGCCAGCTGGAGATGAAGAACGGCTACATCATCACGAATGGCGGCCTGAACGGCAACGCCACCGGCACGAGCGTGGCGGGCGTGTTCGCGGCAGGCGACGTGCAGGATCACGTCTATCGCCAGGCGATCACCAGCGCCGGCACGGGCTGCATGGCCGCACTCGACGCGCAGCGTTACCTCGAAACGGTGAACGAACTGGGCCAGGCGCACGTGATGAGCGCCGAAGCGGATCGTTAAGCCGTTCAGCCAGTCGCCTGGCCACTCGCCAGTCAACCGGTAAAATAGCGCGCTGCGGCTAGATCTAGCCCGGCGGCGCTTCGCAAGAGGGCCGCGGCCAGCCAGCCGGCGGCCCTTTTTCATTTGCCGCGAGCGTGCATGGACACGCTCGACGGTCCGATTCAACCAGCGCCTCGCGTTTCATTCGTCATGCCCAAGAACGTCCCCCATCCGGGCGAACCCAAGCGCCCCGCTTCTGCCCGTCCGGTCGCGGCGCCCGTCGCGCCCGCGCCCGTGCTCGAACCCGGCAAGCCGGCCAGCGGCTTTTCGGGCCTCGGCAGCCTGCGCGACGCGCTCAAGACCCAGACGCGCCAGCGCGAGCGCGAACGCGTCGTCGCCCAGGCCGCGCGCGTCGAAGCCGCCGCCGACAGCGATCTGTTCCGCCGCGAGATCGGCTCGGTCGCGCCGCTCAACGCGCCGCCGCGCGCCCAGCCGCGCCGCCAGGCGCCCGTGCCGCTGCCGTTGCAGACGCAACTCGACGAGCAAGCGGTCCTGCACGAAGCGATTTCCGACGAATTCGATCCCGAAGCGCTGCTCGAAACCGACGATTCGCTGTACTACCACCGCCCCGGCATCAGCGAGGAAGTGGTCAAGAAGCTGCGCCGCGGCACGTGGATCGTGCAGGCGCAACTCGACCTGCACGGCATGCGCCGGGAAGAAGCGCGCGAGGCACTGCAGAATTTCATCCGCGAAGCCGGCAAGCGCGGGCTGCGCTGCGTGCGCGTGATTCACGGCAAGGGGCTGGGCTCCGCGGGCAAGGAACCGGTGCTCAAGGGCAAGGTGCGCGCGTGGCTCGTGCAGAAGGAAGAAGTGATCGCGTTCTGCCAGGCGCGTCCGCATGACGGCGGCGCCGGCGCGGTGCTCGTGCTGCTGCAGCCGCACACGCATGGGCACGGCCAGCACGGTCATCCCTGATCTTCGACGTTCGACGTTCGACCTGACGTCAGCCCGACAAAAAACCCGTGCCTGCTTGCGCAGCGAACGGGTTTTTCTATTACAGCAACCGCTGGATCAAGCCGGATCGATCGCGATCAAGCGCGATCAGGCAATCCGCTCTTCCGTCTTCGGATCGAACAGCACGGCCTTCGACACGTCGAACAGCAGTTCCATGTTGTTCAGCGGCTGCGGATTCGCGCCCGGGTGCACGCGGCTCACCACGCGCTTGCCGTTGACCTGCGCGAACACCAGCGTGTCCGGGCCGGTCGGCTCGATCACATCGACCTTGACCGTGTGACGTTGCAGTTCGTGGCCGTGACCGTCGTGCGAGCTGCGCGCGTCGGTGATGCGTTCCGGGCGCAGGCCCAGCACCACTTCCTGGCCGATATGGCCGCGCACCTTGTTCGCCTCGAACGGCAGGTTCAGCACGTTGCGCGCCACGCCCGTGTCGAGTTCGAGACCGACGCCCGAGCCCTGCTCCACCAGCCGGCCGTTGATGAAGTTCATCGGCGGCGCGCCGATAAAGCCCGCCACGAACAGGTTCGACGGCGAATCGTAGATCTCCTGCGGTGCGCCGAACTGCTGCACGATGCCGTCCTTCATGACCGCGATGCGGTCGCCGAGCGTCATCGCCTCGATCTGGTCGTGCGTCACGTAGACGATGGTCTTGCCCACACGCTGATGCAGCAGCTTGATTTCCGAACGCATCTCGATACGCAGCTTGGCGTCGAGGTTCGAGAGCGGTTCGTCGAACAGGAACATGATCGGGTCGCGTGCAAGCGCGCGGCCCATCGCCACACGCTGGCGCTGGCCGCCCGACAGCTGGCCCGGCTTGCGATCGAGCAGATGCTGGATCTGCAGCATGCTGGACACGCGATCGACGATCTGCGCCTGTTCCTGCTTCGGCACCTTGCGGATGTTCAGGCCGAACGAGATGTTCTCGCGCACCGTCATCGACGGATAGAGCGCGTACGACTGGAACACCATGGCGATGTCACGATCTTTCGGCGAGAGGTTGTTCACCACCTTGCCGTCCATCATGATTTCGCCCTTGGTCACGGTTTCGAGACCCGCGATCATGTTGAGCAGCGTCGACTTACCGCAGCCCGAGCCGCCGACCAGAATCAGGAACTGGCCGTCTTCGATGTCGATGTTCACGCCCTTGAGGACGGGCACCCCGTTCGGGTAGGTCTTGTAGACGTCGCGAATGGAAAGGCTTGCCATGCTATGAATCCTTTTAATCGAATAGAGCTTCTTAGCCCTTCACCGCGCCCGCCGTGAGGCCGCGCACGAAGTAGCGGCCGGCGATCACGTAGACGAGCAGCGTGGGCAGCGCGGCGATGATCGCGCCGGCCATGTCGACGTTGTATTCCTTCACGCCCGTGGACGTGTTCACGAGATTGTTCAGCGCCACCGTGATCGGCATCGAATCGACACCCGAGAACACGATACCGAACAGGAAGTCATTCCAGATCTGCGTGAATTGCCAGATCAGGCACACCATGAAAATCGGCAGCGAGATCGGCATCATGATGCGCGTGAAGATCATGAAGAAGCCGGCGCCGTCGATGCGCGCGGCCTTCACGAGTTCAGCCGGCACGCTCACGTAGAAGTTGCGGAAGAACATCGTGGTGAACGCAATCCCGTAGACGACGTGCACGACCACCAGACCGCCGATCGTGTTCGACAGGCCGAGCATGCCTTCGAGACGCGCCATCGGCAGCAGGATCGCCTGGAACGGGATGAAGCAGCCCACCAGCAGCATCGTGAACAGGGCGTCCGCGCCACGGAAGCGCCAGTGCGTGAGCACATAACCGTTGAACGCGCCGATGATCGACGAGATCAGCACGGCCGGAATCACCATCTTCACGGAGTTCATGAAGAACGGCTGCATGCCGTCGCAACGCACGCCGGTACAGGCTTCGCTCCACGCCTTCACCCACGGCGCGAAACTCGGGTGCGCGGGCAGCGTGAGCATGTTGCCCGTGTGCAGTTCGTCGAGCGTCTTGAACGACGTCGACAGCATCACGTAGAGCGGGAACAGGAAGTACAACGCGAACAGGATCAGCACCGCGTAGATAAACACGCGGCTCACCGTCATCTTAGGCTGCATTGCGCGTGCTCCTCGATTCCAGGTACATCAGCGGCACGAGCACGGCCACGACGGTGGCGAGCATCATCATCGACGACGCTGCGCCGACGCCAAGCTGCCCGCGGTTGAACGAAAACGTGTACATGAAGATGGCCGGCAGCGACGACGACGTGCCCGGGCCGCCCGCGGTGAGCGCCACCACCAGGTCGAACGTCTTGATCGTGATGTGGCAGAGAATCAGCAGCACCGAGAAGAACACCGGACGCATGCTCGGAATCACGATCTTGCGATAGATCGTGGGCAGCGTCGCGCCGTCCACCTGGGCGGCCTTGAAAATTTCGCTATCCACGCCGCGCAGGCCCGCGAGGAACAGCGCCATGCAAAAGCCCGTGGACTGCCATGCGGCCGCGACCACGATACAGAAAATGGCTTTGTCCGGGTCGTTGAGCCAGCCGAGCTGGAAGCTCGTCCAGCCCCAGTCGTGCAGCACCTGCTGGATGCCCAGATCGGGATTGAAGATCCATTGCCAGGCCGTGCCCGTCACGATGTACGAGAGCGCCATCGGATAGAGGAACACCGCGCGCAGCGCGCCTTCCTGACGAATCTGCTGGTCGAGCAGGATCGCGAGAAAAAGCCCGAGAAACACGCAGATGGCGATAAACGGAATGCCGAACCAGCCGAGGTTCTGCGCCGACGTCCACCACACGTCGTTCGAGAACAGCTCGCTGTAACGGTCGAAGCCTGCGAAATCGTAACGCGGCATCAATCGCGAATTGGACAGCGATATATAGCCGGTGATGGCGATGAACCCGTAGACGAACACAAGGCTGATCAGAATGCTGGGCGAAAGCACCAGCTTCGGAATCCAGCGGTCTGCAAGCGCCGCCATCGGCGACGCGCGGCGCGATTCAGCAGGCGATGCCGCCTTGCCGTTGCCGCTAAGAGAAGCAGTCACTGCGCAACTCCTGTTACGGTGCGAAAAATCGAAGGGGATTCTGCGCACGATGATGGGGTTCGGGTTGAACCGTCATGCCCGGGGTGCGCCGCCTGAGCGGCCCACCCCGTCTTGCTTCACACGCTCACTGCGTTCTTACTTCGTCTTCGCAGCCTTCGCGAGCGCTTCGACCGCGCTCTTCGAATCCTGCGTCGAGTTCATGAACTTCGTGACGACGTCGGTGATCGCACCGGCCGTGGCATCGGCTTGCGCCATGCCGTGAGCCAGCGACGGCACGTAGCCGCCGGCCTTGATGGCCGTCTGCTCATCCGCGTACGACTGCTTGCCGCAATCGTCGAACTTGCTCATATCGACGCCCAGACGCACCGGGATCGAGCCCTTGTACAGGCTGAACTGTTCCTGGAAAGCCGGGCTCATGATGGTCTTGGCGAGCGCGAGCTGACCCGGCGTCGCCGTCTTCTGGCCCTTCTGCTGGAAGAACACGAACGAGTCGACGTTGAAGGTGTAGCCCTTCGAGGTGCCCGGCACCGGTGCGCAGATGTAGTCCGCGCCCGGCTTCTTGTTCGCGTTGGCGAACTCGCCCTTGGCCCAGTCGCCCATGAACTGCATGCCGGCCTTGCCGTTGATGACCATGGCCGTGGCGAGGTTCCAGTCGCGACCCGTGCGGCCGTTATCCATGTACGACTCGATCTTGCGGACCGTGTCGAACACGCCGACCATCTGCGCGGACGTGAGCGTCTTCTGGTCCAGATCGACGATGGCCTTCTTGTAGAAGTCCGCGCCTTGCGAGAGCACCACGTCTTCCCACAGCGTCAGGTCCTGCCACGGCTGGCCGCCAGCGGCGACCGGCTGGATGCCAGCGGCCTTGAGCTTGTCAGCCAGTGCGAAGAATTCCGGCCACGTTGCAGGCGGCTTGGCGCCAACCTTGTCGAGTGCAGCCTTGTTGATCCACAGCCAGTTCACGCGGTGCACCGAGAACGGCGCGGCAACATAGTGACCGTCTGCGTGGATGATCTTGTCGATCTGCGGCGGCAGATTGGCCTTCCAGTCGCCGGCGACCGAGTCGATCGGCACCAGCACGCCCTGCTCCGCCCATTCCTGGATCAGCGGACCCTTGATCTGGGCTGCGCTCGGCGCATTGCCCGAGATCACCTGGGTCTTCAGTGCGGTCATTGCAGCCGCACCCGCGCCACCGGCAACGGCGAAGTCCTTCCAGGTGTAGCCCTGCTTCTGCATGTCGTCCTTGAGCACGCCGACGGCCTTCGATTCGCCGCCCGACGTCCACCAGTGCAGCACTTCGATCGACTCGGCAGCTTGCGCCGTGGCAACGCCGCCCATCAGACCTGCTGCGCACAGGGCGCCCATGATCGCTCGGAATTTCATTGCTTATCTCCTCCAGACACCTGAACAAAAAAGACGGTTGGCCCCTGATACCCAGGGTGCGGTGTAGTTCAAACAGGCAAAACACTGGACGGACTGGCGCCGGAGTACCACGCGCGCGTGTTGTCTTTGGATGCGCGCGGGCCGCGGGCCGGTGTCCGGCCGCTGGACGCTCAAGAGATGAGTGGTTCGGGATGCAACTGACTGTCTCCTCTTTTGATTTTCTCCGGTCGCGCCCGCCAGGTTGATGCGCGACCAGTCGAGGTGCCGCCCGCATTTTTCATGCGCGTGCAGCCCAACGTTTCCCTGCCGCTTGCCCGCGTGGTTCGCCGGGCTCGCCGATGGACGGTTTCATTGTCCATTAACATGGGAGACGTTCCGTCCCACTCTCGAAATTCGCCTGAAGACCGCCGCAAACCCTCACCGGGCCGCGCTTCCCCACGCTTTTTTCATCGAATGAACGTTACCTCTTGATTTGGATTGTAGTTAAACTACAATTCAGTGTCAAAAAAAATTTTATCGGACTACGGCCGCTCGACGGACCCTCGCCCGCGCCTGGCTGGCGCGGCTTCCGCGGACCGCTTCCGGCCCATCTGGACTGTGACGGAGACTATGCAATTCCCTACCGATTCAGGCTTCACGTTCGTGCTGTTCGGCGCCACCGGCGACCTGGCGATGCGCAAGATCCTTCCGGCACTGTTCGAAGCGCACCGCTCGGGCATGCTCGCCGAGTCCGGCAAGATCGTGGGCGTCGCGCGTCATGAAGACGACCGCAATCACTATCTCCAGTGGGTCGAGGAACACGTCAAGCCGCACGTCTCGAAGAACGGTCTGGACGAAGCCGCGTGGGCGAGCTTTCTGGAACGCATCGTCTATGTGAAGCTCGATCTGTCGCGCGCCGAAGACTTCGGCACGCTGCGCGACGGCATCGCCGGGCTGCCCGGCATCCGCGTGTTCTATCTGGCCACCGGCCCGTCGCTGTTCGTGCCGATCTGCCGCGCGCTCGCCGCGGTCGGCCTGAACGAGAACTCGCGCATCGTGCTGGAAAAGCCGCTGGGCTACGACCTGAAGTCGTCGAATGCGATCAACGATGCGGTCGGCGAAATCTTCGCGGAAGAACAGATCTACCGCATCGACCACTACCTCGGTAAAGAGCCGGTGCAGAATCTGCTGGCGCTGCGCTTCGGCAATGCACTGTTCGAGCCGCTGTGGCGCCGCGAATGGGTCGAAAGCATCCAGATCACCATCGCCGAAGAACTGGGCGTGGAAGCGCGCGGCGACTTCTACGACAACACCGGCGCGCTGCGCGACATGGTGCAGAACCACTTGCTGCAGCTGCTTTCCATCGTCGCGATGGAGCCGCCGCACTCGATGGATTCGGATTCGGTGCGCGACGAAAAGCTGCGCGTGCTGCGCGCGCTCAAGCCCATCGATCCCAACGAAATCAGCAAGGTCGCGGTGCGCGGCCAGTATCACGCGGGCGTGATCCGCGGCACGCCGGTGCCCGCCTACGCCACCGAAAAAGGCGTCAAGCCCGACAGCCGCACGGACACCTTCGTCGCGCTGAAGGTGGAAATCGAAAACTGGCGCTGGGCCGGTGTGCCCTTCTTCCTGCGCACGGGCAAGCGTCTGGCCGACCGCGTCGCGGAAATCGTCGTGAACTTCCGTCCGGTGCCGCATTCGGCGCTTGGGCCCACGGCGCTGCGTCCGGGCTCCAACCGCCTCGTGATCCGCCTGCAGCCGAACGAAACGATTCGCCTCTATTGCCTCGCCAAACAGCCCGGCGAAGGCATGAACCTCGCGAGCGTGCATCTGGATCTCGCCTTCGATCGCTTCTTCCGCGAAGGGCAGATGGAGGCGTACCAGCGTCTGCTGCTCGACGTCATCAACGGTCGCCTGGCGCTGTTCGTGCGCCGCGACGAACAGGAAGCCGCGTGGAAATGGGTCGAGCCCATTCTCAACGAATGGAACGCGTCCACGAGACCGCCCAAGCCGTACGCGGCGGGCACGTGGGGACCGGCGGCGGCGAGCGCGATGCTCGCGCAGCACGGCACCTGCTGGCTCGAAGAAGAGAATTGACGCCTTGATGCAGACGCAGCGGTAAGTGCGCAAGGCGCGGCAGGTTTTCGTAGGCGTTAGCCGCGCCAGGATGGATCGATGCAGGACATCGGCGCACACCGTAACGGACAGATGAACGACCCCGAAGACCTACAAAAAAGCAGCCTGGAGGAGAAGTGATCGAGCTTCACGTATTCGACGACCCGCGCGTCCAATCCGACGCGCTGGCGCGAGCCGTGGGCGACGCGTTACATGCGTCGCTCACCGCTCTTGCAGCCGCGCCCGGCACCGGTGCGCGCCGTGCGACGCTCGCCGTCTCCGGCGGCACGAGCCCGCGTCCGTTTCTCGAGAATCTGTCGACGCATCGCTTCGACTGGGCGCATACCGACGTCACGCTGGTCGACGACCGCTGGGTGCCGCAAAGCGATGCCGCCAGCAACGCGCGTCTCGTGCGCGACACGCTGCTGCAGCACGAAGCTGCGCATGCGCACTTCCTGCCGCTCGTCGACGTGAATCAGGATCTCGACGCGCACGTCGCCGCGCTCAACGCCGATCCGCGGCGCTTTGTGCCGAACGTGGCCGTGCTGGGCATGGGCGAGGACGGCCACACGGCCTCGATTTTCGCCGATGCCCCCGAGTGGCACGAAGCCATCACCACCGCGCGCCCGTTCGTGGCCGTGCATCCGCAGGCCGCGCCGCACGCGCGCGTGTCGTGGTCGATGCAGGCGCTGCGCCAGGTCGATCGCCTGTTCCTGCTGATCGCGGGACAACGCAAGCTCGACGTGCTGCAACAGGCTGCTGCAACAGAACAAAACAACGCCATCTCGAAGCTGGCGAACGACAAGGGAGTGAGACTCGATGTCTACTGGTGCGCCTAACAAATCCGCCCCTGGCGCGGGCCAGCACGCCGACGGAGCACGGCTGCTCGCCGATATCGGCGGCACCAACGCGCGCTTTGCGCTGGAAACCGCACCCGGCGATATCGGCCAGGTGCGCGTCTATCCGTGCGCGCAGTATCCGGGCGTCGCCGAGGTGATCCAGCAGTATCTGAAAGATACGAAGATCGGCCGCGTGAACCATGCGGCGATCGCCATCGCGAACCCGGTCGACGGCGACCAGGTGCGCATGACCAATCATGACTGGACCTTCTCGATCGAAGCGACGCGCCGCGCGCTCGGCTTCGATACGCTGCTGGTCGTGAACGACTTCACCGCGCTCGCCATGGCGCTGCCGGGTCTCACCGACGCGCAGCGCGTTCAGGTGGGCGGCGGCCAGCGCCGCCAGAACAGCGTGATCGGCCTGCTCGGGCCGGGCACGGGTCTGGGCGTGTCGGGTCTGATTCCCGCCGACGACCGCTGGATCGCGCTCGGTAGCGAAGGCGGCCACGCGAGCTTCTCGCCGCAGGACGAACGCGAAGACATCGTGCTGCAGTACGCGCGCACGAAATGGCCGCATGTGTCGTTCGAGCGCGTGTGCGCGGGGCCTGGCGTCGAGCTGATCTATCGCGCGCTGTCTGCGCGCGACAAGAAGAAAGTGCCCGCCGATCTCAACCCCGCCGAAGTCGCCAAGCGCGCGCATGACGGCGAAGCGCTCGCGCTGGAAACGGTCGAATGCTTCTGCGGCATTCTCGGCAGCTTCGCGGGCAATATCGCCGTGACGCTCGGGGCGCTCGGCGGTATCTATATTGGCGGCGGCGTGGTGGGACGTCTGGGCGAGCTGTTCATGCGCTCGTCGTTCCGTCAGCGTTTCGAAGCCAAGGGCCGCTTCGACGTCTATCTGTCGAACGTGCCCACGTACGTGATCACCGCGGAATACCCCGCGTTTCTGGGCGTTTCCGCGATTCTCGCGGAACAGTTGTCGAACCGCGCGGGCGGTGGATCGTCGGCGGTGTTCGAGCGCATCCGCCAGATGCGCGACGCGCTCACGCCCGCCGAGCGACGCGTGGCCGATCTCGCGCTGAATCATCCGCGCTCGATCATCAACGATCCGATCGTCGATATCGCGCGCAAGGCCGATGTGAGCCAGCCGACCGTGATCCGCTTCTGCCGCTCGCTGGGCTGCCAGGGTCTGTCGGACTTCAAGCTCAAGCTCGCGACCGGCCTGACCGGCACGATTCCGGTCAGCCACAGCCAGGTGCATCTGGGCGATACGGCCACCGACTTCGGCGCGAAGGTGCTGGACAACACCGTGTCCGCCATTTTGCAGCTGCGCGAGCATCTGAACTTCGAGCAGGTCGAGCAGGCCATCACGCTGCTCAACGGCGCGCGACGCATCGAGTTCTATGGGCTCGGCAACTCGCACATCGTCGCGCAGGACGCGCACTACAAGTTCTTCCGCTTCGGCATCCCGACGATCGCTTATGGCGATCTGTACATGCAGGCGGCGTCGGCTGCGCTGCTCGGCAAGGGCGACGTGATTGTGGCCGTGTCGAAGTCGGGCCGCGCGCCGGAACTGCTGCGCGTGCTCGATGTGGCGATGCAGTCGGGCGCGAAGGTGATCGCCATCACGTCGAGCAACACGCCGCTCGCCAAGCGCGCAACCGTGGCGCTGGAAACCGATCACATCGAAATGCGCGAGTCGCAGCTTTCGATGATCTCGCGCATCCTGCATCTGCTGATGATCGACATTCTCGCCGTGGGCGTCGCGATCCGTCGCGCCTCGCCGGATAACGACGTGAGCAATGCGGTCGCGCAGGCGCGCGAACAGGCCGACGACGATGCATCGGCCGTGCTCGACTGGCTGAGCCACGGGGCGTCGTCTTCGCCGCGCGAATAATCGTTCGCGCTGCACCTGTGAAAACGGGACGTCGCATGACGTCCCGTTTTGTTTTCCAGCCGCTTTCCGGCCGATCTCGACGCGTTTTCGGTCAGGCCTGCGTGGAACTAGCCACCGGCGCACCTGGCGCCGGATGCGCGTGCCACTTCACGACCAGCACGCGGCCCACCCACGTGAGCGCGCCGCAACTGCCGATCGTGATGCCCATGCCCAGCGGCGACACGCCCGGAAACCAGCCGACCACCGCGCTCGCAAACGCGCCCAGCCCGAGTTGCGCCGCACCGAACACGGCCGCCGCCGCGCCCGCATTCTTCGGATAGCGATACATCAGATCGGTCGCGCAGTTCGCGCCCAGCAAACCGACGACGCTCACCACGAAGAACAGCCCGAACACGATCGACCACAGCCCGCCCCACCCCGTCACGCACATCAGCGCGACAAAGAACGACGCGACGATGCTGACCGTCGACGCCATCGAGATCATCTTCAGCGTGCCGAGCCGGCCGATAAAGCGCGTGTTCAGGAAGTTGCCGAGCATGATGCCGAACACGTTCATGCCGAAGAACAGCCCGTAATGCTGCGGCGAAACGTGGAAGTACTCGATATACACGAAGGGCGTGGCCGAGATATAGGTGAACATCGACGCGAACGCCATGCCGCCGCAGAGCATGTGCCCCCAGACCAGCGGATCGCGCAGCAGCCGGCCATAGGCCGCGAACGAACGCAGCACGGCGGCGCTTTCGCGTTTTTCGCGCGGCCAGGTTTCGGGCACGCGCCACCACGCGGCGGCGCCGCACGCGAGACCGAACAGCGTCAGCGCGACGAACACGATGCGCCAGCCGCCCAGCAGCAGCAACTGTCCGCCGATCAACGGCGCGAGCAGCGGCCCGATCGACGTGACGATGGCCACCATCGAGAGCACCTTGGCCGCATCCGACGGTTCGTGCGCATCGCGCGCAATGGCCCGCGCGAGCACCGAAGCCGCGCCCGCGCCGAGCGCCTGCAAAAAGCGCACGAAAGTCAGCTCGCCCACCGAATACGACAGCCAGCACGCGATGCTCGCGAGCGTGAACAGCGCGATGCCGCCGAGCAGCACGGGACGGCGGCCATAGGCATCGGAAACGGGACCGTACAGCAGCATGCCGATCGAGAAACCGGCCATGAAGCTCGTGAGCGTGGCCGCGGCCGCCGACGCCGACACGCCGAACGACTGGGCGATGGCGGGCAGACTCGGCAAGTACATGTCGGTGGCGAGCGGGCCGCAGGCGGCGAGCGCGCCGAGCAGCAGGATCAGCCGGCCATCGGGCCGGCGTCGCGGGGAATGGGACATGGGAGTCGGCTGGGAGCGGAACGCGCGTGAGGCGCGCTCTGGATGGTTCGATGTCATTGGCCGGATCGCGCGGTGCGGGCCGTCAAGCCCGGCGCAGCGCGGCGCCAACGTAGCGCGAACATTGTACCCGAGGGTTTCAACCCGCTTACGTGGGCCGGACCGCGCAGGCCCGCCATGCGCTAAGCTGCGCGCTTTGCCTCGCGGCACGCCGCATCGAAATACATCATCGGAAACCCATGAGCGCCTATCTGCTGATCTGGAGCCCCAAAAAGTGGCCCTGGCCCGAACTGCCCGACTTCGCGCGCCGCGTGCAGGCAGGCGAAACCGTCACCGATACCTGGGGCTGCGGCTTCGCGCGCGGCATCCTGCCGGGCGACCGCGTGTTCGTGCATCGCGTCGCCGCCGAGCCGCGCGGTCTGTTCGGCTCCGGCTACGTCACGCGCGGGCCGTATGAAGTGCCCGATGCGGCGTATAAGCGCGGCTATCGGCTCTGTATCGACTTCGTCTATGACTGGCTGGTCGATGCGTCGGCTGAAGTGGTGATCGCGCGTGACGCGATGCGCGTGCATCCGTGGTCGGTACAGACCTGGGACGCGCAAAGCTCGGGCACCGTCATCAAGCCGATCGCACTGGGCGCGCTGGAAAAGCGCTGGGCCGAGTTGACCGGCAAGCGGCCGATGCCCGCGCTGGCGGTCGCGGCGATGCATGCGGCGGAAAACGCGCGCATGGCGCAGGAACAGGCCGAAGCGCAAGCCCAGACACAAGCCCACGCCAAAGCGCCGCCAGCGAAACCCCGCAAACGCGCCGCCCCCGCCCGAACGCGCGGCGCAACCTGAGCCGGCAACGCGCGGCGCGCCGTCCAGTCCGGCCCCCGGCCCGTTCGGCGTGAGTCCGGTACAATTTCAGACGCAACGCCCCTCGCCCGCGGCCCGCGCCGGCCCGCTCTCTCGCAGGCCCGAGCGCAACCGCACGACGCCGGGCGTCGGCACGCCGCCGACCCGTTCGCCCCGCGCGCCGCAACCGACATCCGACACCACTCTCGCAGGTCCAGCACTCATGTCTTCCACGTCCAGCACCCAGACCACGAACCAAGCCCTCTTCGATCGCGCCCAGCGCACCATTCCGGGCGGCGTGAACTCGCCCGTGCGCGCGTTCCGTTCGGTGGGCGGCACGCCGCGCTTCATCGAGCGCGCGCAAGGGCCGTACATGTGGGACGCGGAAGGCAAACGCTATATCGACTACATCGGCTCGTGGGGCCCGATGATCCTCGGCCACGTGCACCCGGAAGTGCTCGAAGCCGTGCAGCGCGTGCTGGCCAACGGCTTCTCGTTCGGCGCGCCGACCGAAGCCGAAATCGAGATCGCCGAGGAAATCTGCAAGATCGTCCCGTCGATGGAACAGGTGCGCATGGTGTCGAGCGGCACCGAAGCGACCATGAGCGCGCTGCGTCTGGCGCGCGGCTACACCAAGCGCGACCGCATCGTGAAGTTCGAAGGCTGCTACCACGGTCACGCCGACAGCCTGCTGGTGAAGGCCGGTTCCGGTCTGCTCACGTTCGGCAACCCGACTTCGGCGGGCGTGCCCGTCGATATCGCGAAGCACACCACGGTGCTCGAATACAACAATGTCGCGGCGCTGGAAGAAGCGTTCAAGGCGTTCGGCGACGAGATCGCCGCCGTGATCATCGAGCCGGTCGCCGGCAACATGAACCTCGTGAAGGCCACGCCCGAATTCATCAACACGCTGCGCGCGCTGACCTCGAAGCACGGCAGCGTGCTGATTTTCGACGAAGTGATGTGCGGTTTCCGCGTCGGTCTGCGCGGCGCGCAGGCGCTCTACAACGTCGAAGCCGACCTCGTCTGTCTGGGCAAGGTGATCGGCGGCGGCATGCCGGCTGCGGCCTTCGGCGGTCGTCGCGAAATCATGGATCATCTCGCGCCCAACGGCACGGTCTACCAGGCGGGCACGCTCTCGGGCAACCCGATCGCCGTCGCCGCCGGTCTGAAGACGCTGCAACTGATCCAGGCGCCGGGCTTCTACGAGAACCTGACGGCAAAGACCACGCGCCTCGCGCAAGGTCTGTCGCAGGCCGCGCGCGAAGCCGGCGTGCCGTTCGTCGCCGATTCCGTGGGCGCGATGTTCGGCCTCTACTTCGCCGAGAAGGTGCCGGGCAGCTTCGCCGAAGTCACGAAGAGCGACGTCGCGCGCTTTAACCGCTTCTTCCATCAGATGCTGGACGCGGGCGTGTACTTCGCGCCGTCGGCATACGAAGCGGGCTTCGTGTCGAGCACCCACGACGACGCGATCCTCGACGAAACGATCGCCGCCGCACGCCGCGCGTTCGCCGAGAAGTAAGCTGAACAGCAAGCTCGAAGCGCCGTAACAAATCAGCCGCAGGCGAGGCGCGTGCCTCGCCGGTTCCCCCCGACCGCCGCCGCGGAGAAAGTTCGACGATGTTCTCGCAATCCGATTTCGTCCATATGGAGCGCGCGCTCGCCCTCGCGGTGCGCGGCCTTTACACGACCGATCCCAACCCGCGCGTCGGCTGCGTGCTGGTGAAGGACGGCGTGGTGATCGGCGAAGGTTTCACCCAGCCCGCCGGTTTCGATCACGCCGAAATCCAGGCGATGAAAGATGCCCGTGCGCGCGGCCACGACCTGCGCGGCGCGACCGCCTACGTGACGCTCGAACCGTGCAGCCACTTCGGCCGCACGCCGCCCTGCGCGAACGCGCTGATCGAGGCGAAAGTCGCACGCGTGATTGCGGCGATGGAAGATCCGAACCCGATGGTGTCCGGGCGCGGCCTGTCGATCCTGCGCGATGCGGGCATCGACGTGCGCTGCGGGCTGCTCGCCAACGAAGCGCGCGAGCTGAACATCGGCTTCGTTTCGCGCATGACGCGCAAGCGTCCGTGGGTGCGCATGAAAGTGGCCGCCACGCTCGACGGCCGCACCGGCCTGCCCTCGGGCGAAAGCCAGTGGATCACCGGCGAAGCCGCACGCGCCGACGGTCATGCCTGGCGCGCCCGCGCTTCGGCCATTCTCACGGGCATCGGCACGGTGAAGGAAGACGATCCGCGCATGACCGTGCGCGCGATCGACACGCCGCGCCAGCCCCGCCGCATTCTGATCGACAGCCGTCTCGACGCCTCGCCGCTCGCGCAGATCTTCGTGGGCGCGCCTACGCTGGTGTTCTGCTCGAAGCTCGACGCCAGCACCGAAGAACGCGCCGAAGCGCTGCGCGCACGCGGCGCGGAAATCGTCGCGCTCGGCAACGAGCACGGCAAGGTCGATCTGCCCGCGATGCTCGGCGAACTCGCCGCACGCGGCGTGAACGAACTGCACGTGGAAGCGGGCTACAAGCTCAACGGCTCGCTGCTGCGCGAAGGCTGCGTGGACGAGTTGCTGGTGTATCTCGCGCCTTCGCTGCTCGGCACGCAGTCGCTCGGCATGGTCGATCTGGCCGCGCCGGGCTCGCTCGACGCGCGCACGCGCCTGAACTTCCACACGATCGATCGCGTCGGCGACGATCTGCGCATTCTCGCGCGCCTCGTGCCGAACCCCGGCGCCGACGATGCCGCGCAGGACGCCGGCGAGGACGCACAATGAATCTCTTGAACGTACTGAACGAACCGTCAAAGGACAGCCAGATGTTTACCGGAATCGTCGCGGCCGTGGGCCGCATCGAATCGATCAAGCCCCTCGGCGCCGACGCCGATGCCGGCGTGCGCCTCACCGTCAACGCGGGCGGCCTCGACCTCGACGACGTGCAGATGGGCGACAGCATCGCCATCCAGGGCGCGTGCATGACCGCGATCGCCAAGACCGCGACGACCTTCGACGTCGACGTCTCGCGCGAAAGCCTGAACCGCACCGTGGGCCTCGCGCAAACGGGCGAGGTGAATCTGGAAAAGGCGCTGCGCGCGCATGATCGCCTGGGCGGCCATATCGTGTCGGGCCACGTCGACGGTCTGGGCACGGTCACGCGTTTCGCGCCGGTGGGCGAGTCGCACGAACTGCGCATTCTCGCGCCGGTGGAAATCGGCCGTTACCTGGCCTACAAGGGCTCGGTCACCGTGAACGGCGTGAGCCTGACGGTGAATTCCGTCGACGATCGCGGCGACGGCTGCGAGTTCTCGATCAACCTGATTCCTCATACGGTGGAAGTCACGACGCTCAAGCATCTCGCGGCGGGCACCCAGGTCAATCTGGAGATCGATCTGATCGCGCGCTACGTGGAGCGGATGCTCTCGGCCGGCGCGAAGACCGGCGCGGCGCAGGATTGATCGCGGCCTGGTTGGTGCTTGATTGACGGTTAGTTGAAGCGCGCGCGCCGTGTCTCACGCGGCGCGCAGCCAGCAAGCGCAAGATCGATCGCGCTGCTAATATTCGGACTATTCCTCTCGCGGTATGCGCCAGCATGCCGCACTCTTATTCACCCGAACTTCGCAAGGAGGCACAGATGGCAACGATCGAGATGGCTGCTGTCATGCCGCCGGTTTGGGTGATGTCTCGTGGCGCTATCGGCGCCGGCATCCTCCGTCGAGCGGGTCGACCGCAGCCGTAGGTTGTCGCGGCGCAGCGGGCTTGTTCCCGCCGCGTCATTTTCCAGCGATTTTTTGTGGCTTGGCGTCCGGTGCATTCCTGCCGGAATGCGTTGCCGTCGCTCTTCGTTTTTTCCTCTCTTTCAGGGAAGTCTCCGGGTCTTTTGGCCGGGGCACGCTGTCCATGACAGATCAAGTCAAACACTCCGTTTCCGGCGGGCACACCTTCCGCAAGGTGCTCGGCTTTGCTTTCCGGCACTGGTCGCGCCAGCCGTGGCGCGTGAGCGCGGTGGCGCTGGCCGCGCTGCTCGGCGCGCTCGCCGATGTCTTCACGCCGCACTACGCCGGCCAGCTCGTCGATGCTCTGGCACATGACGCCGCCAGCGGCAACGATGTCGCCTGGCATGCGGCCGTCTTCGCGTTCTGGGCGCTCACCGCGCTCGGGCTCGCCGGCACGCTGATGCGTCAGGCTGCGTTCCAGAACATCATCGTGCTCACGCTGCGCATGATGGGCGAAGTCGCCACGCACGCGTTTCATCGCGTGCAGCGCTTCTCGACCGACTGGCACGCCAACAGCTTCGCGGGCTCGACCGTGCGCAAGATCACGCGCGGCATGTGGGCGCTCGATCTGCTCAACGACACGCTGCTGGTCGCCCTCTTCCCGTCGCTCGTGATGCTGGTGGGATCGACGGTGCTGCTCGCGGTGCAGTGGCACCTGATGGGGCTCGTGGTGGGGATCGGCTCGGCGCTTTATCTGGCGATTACGGTCTCGCTGTCGCTGTTCTACGTGGCGCCTTCCGCGCGGCTGGCGAACCAGTGGGACACGAAGATGGGCGGCGCGCTCGCCGATGCGGTCTCGTGCAATCCGGTCGTGAAGGCCTTCGGCGCCGAGTCGCGCGAAGAAGCCCGGCTCGCGCGCGTGATCGACAAGTGGGATAGCCGCACGCGGCGCACGTGGCGGCGCGGCACCTTCAACGGCGGCGTGCAGGGCGCGCTGCTGGTGGCGATGCAGGCGGCGATTCTCGGCTCGGCGCTGCTGCTGTGGTCGCGCGGGCTGGCGAGCGTCGGCGACATCACGTTCGCGCTCACGCTGTTCTTCCTGCTCAAGGGTTATCTGCGCGATGTGGGCATGCACGTGCGCAATCTGCAGCGCTCGGTCAACGACATGGAAGAGCTGGTGATGCTCGACGCGCAGCCGCTCGGTATCGAGGATGTGCCGGGCGCGCCGCCCATCGCGATCGATCGCGGCGATATCCGCTTCGAAAACATGACGTTCCGCTACGGCGCGCTGGAGCGGCCGCTCTACGCGAACCTGAATCTGCGGATCGCACCGGGCGAACGCGTCGGTCTGGTCGGCCATTCGGGCTCGGGCAAGACCACCTTGATCAAGCTGATCCAGCGCCTCTACGACGCATCGGAAGGCCGCATCACGATCGACGCTCAGGATATCGCGCGCGTGCAGCAGGCTTCGCTGCGCGCGCAGATCGCCATCGTCCAGCAGGAGCCGGTGCTGTTCCACCGCACGCTCGCGGAGAACATCGCCTACGCGCGGCCGGGCGCGACGCATGCCGAAATCGTCAACGCCGCGAAGCTGGCGAGCGCGCACGACTTCATCATGGCGCTGCCGCGCGGCTACGACACGCTGGTGGGCGAGCGCGGCGTGAAGCTTTCCGGCGGCGAGCGCCAGCGTGTGGCGATTGCGCGCGCGTTCCTTGCGGATGCACCGATCCTGATCTTCGACGAAGCCACGTCGAGCCTCGACAGCGAAAGCGAAGTGCTGATCCAGCACGCCATGGAGCGCTTGATGGAAGGCCGCACGACCGTGGTGGTGGCGCACCGGCTGTCGACCGTGCGCTCGCTCGACAGACTGCTGGTGCTGGAGCGCGGACGCGTGGCCGAAGAAGGCACGCACGACGCGCTCGTGCGCCGCGAGAACGGGCTGTATCGACGCCTGTTCGAGCGCCAGGCGCTGGAGCTGACGAAGGGTCTCGCCGACGACGATGTGATCCTGCGCTAATCGCGCAGCCGGAGCCGCGCGATACGTCAGGCGGCTTCGGCGCGCACGTGCGGCTGGATGCCGGCGAGCACGTCCGCCAGCGCCTCGCGCGCGCGTTCCGTGTCGTAGTGCGTCTGCAGTTCCATCCAGCGATGCGCATCGGTGCCGAAGTAGACGGCGAGACGCACCGCCGTATCGGCCGTGATCGCGCGCTTGCCGAGCACGATCTCGTTGATGCGGCGCGGCGGCACGCCAATCGCCTTGGCGAGCGCGTACTGGCTGATGCCCAGAGGCTTGAGCCAGTCTTCGTTGAGGATCGCGCCCGGCGTGGCGAGCGGAACGTCCCGAGCCATGTTCAACCTCCCTCGTGATAGTCGATAAAGCGCGCCTGCAAGGCCGCGCCGCCTGTCATGTCATCGACATAAATAGTAACGCTCTGCGTTAATAACGCAAAACGTTACGATTGTCGCGACCGCGCCACGCCTCGACGCGCTAGCCGTTCGGCCAATGCTGGCGCGGGCGGCGGCCCGTGAGGCCACGCCGCCGTTGCTCGGGCACAGCCCGTCGGGAGCGTGCGCGGCGCCGAAAACCCGCCGCATCGCCCCCGTTCTGGGCGACGCGCCCGCCCGCCTGGCGTAAAATGTGCGCTTTCCAGTCAGAATCCCACCATGACGCTCGCCTCCACCCTTGAGATCATCGCCGAACTGAAAGCCGGCAAGATGGTGATCCTCGTTGACGAAGAAGATCGTGAAAACGAGGGCGACCTCGTCATCGCGGCGGAATTCGTCACGCCCGAAGCCATCAACTTCATGGCGAAGTACGGCCGCGGGCTGATCTGCCTCACGCTCACACAGGAGCGCTGCAAGCTGCTGAACCTGCCGCTGATGACCTCGCGCAACGGCACGCAGTACGGCACGGCGTTCACGGTGAGTATCGAGGCGGCCGAAGGCGTCACCACGGGCATTTCCGCCGCGGACCGCGCGCGCACGATCCAGACGGCCGTGGCGCACGACGCCCGCGCCGAGCATATCGTGCAGCCGGGCCACGTATTCCCGATCATGGCGCAACCGGGCGGCGTGCTGGTGCGCGCGGGCCACACGGAAGCGGGCTGCGACTTCACGGCGCTCGCGGGTCTGACGCCGGCTTCGGTGATCTGCGAGATCATCAAGGATGACGGCACGATGGCGCGCCTGCCCGACCTGATGGAGTTCGCGCAGGAACACGGCATCAAGATCGGCACTATCGCCGACCTGATCCACTATCGCAGCCGCACCGAATCGATCGTCGAGCGCGTGGCCGAACGCACCATGCACACGGCTCACGGCGCCTTCCGCGCGATCATGTATGTCGATCGCCCGACGGGCACGCCGCACATCGCGCTGGTGCGCGGCACGCCCTCGCCGGATACGGAAACGCCGGTGCGCGTGCACGAACCGCTGTCGCTGCTGGATCTGCTGGAAACGGGCTCGTCCACGCACTCGTGGACGCTCGACGCCGCCATGCGCGAGATCGCCGAACGCGATCTCGGCGTGATCGTCATGCTCAACTGCGGCGAGAGCAAGGAACATCTGGTCGACGTCTTCAAGGCGTTCGACCAGAAAGAGCGCGCGGAGGCGCTCGCACGCCGGCCCGTGGACTTCAAGACCTACGGTGTCGGCGCGCAGATCCTGCGCGAACTCGGCGTGGGCCGCATGCAGGTGCTCTCGAAGCCGCGCCGGCTGGGCAGTATGTCCGGCTACGGTCTCGAAGTCACCGGCTTCGTGCCGATGCCGGGCGGTGGCGCCGAAGCGCCCTGCCCGCCGGAAACGGCCGAGCGCACGGCGCAGTAAGGCAAGCCCAGTCTGTCGAAGTCAGGCCGCGAAATCGGCCTGGCCGGCAAAGCCCGATACACTACGCCGCGTCGCACGCACACTTTCACGCGTCACCACGCTCAACCGAACCTACGGATATCACATGGAAATCGGACAATACCAACCGAACCTCGACGGCGACGGCCTGCGCATCGGCATCGTCCAGTCGCGCTTTAACGAACCCGTTTGCAACGGCCTGGCCGACGCCTGCATCGAAGAACTCGAACGCCTCGGCGTGACGGGCGAAGACGTGCTGCTCGTCACCGTGCCGGGCGCACTCGAAATCCCGCTGGCGCTGCAAAAGCTCGCCGAAAGCGGCCAGTTCGACGCCCTGATCGCGCTTGGCGCGGTCGTGCGCGGCGAAACGTACCACTTCGAACTGGTCTCGAACGAGAGCGGCGCGGGCATCACGCGCATCGGCCTCGACTTCGGCGTGCCGGTCGCAAACGCGGTCCTGACGACCGAAAACGACGAGCAGGCCGTCGCGCGCATGACCGAAAAGGGTCGTGACGCCGCACGCGTCGCAGTCGAAATGGCGAACCTGACGGTCGCCTTGGAACAACTCGACGGCGGTGACGACGACGAGGAAGAAGACGAAGAGGAACAGCAATGAAGAGCGCGCGCCGCCGCTCCCGCGAACTGGCCACGCAGGGCTTGTATCAGTGGCTACTGTCGGGTGTGCCCGCCGGTGAAGTCGATGCGCAACTGCGCGGTTCGCAGGGCTATGACAAGGCCGACCACGAGCATCTGGACGCGCTGCTGCACGGCGTGATTCGCGAAGCGGACGAACTGTCCACCGCGATCGCGCCTTGCCTCGACCGTCCGATCGAGCAGCTTTCGCCCGTCGAACGCGCGGTGCTGCTCGTGGCGACCTACGAGTTCAAGCATCACGTCGATATCCCGTATCGCGTCGTCATCAACGAAGCGGTCGAACTCACGAAGACGTTCGGCGGCTCGGACGGCTACAAGTACGTCAACGGCGTGCTCGACAAGCTCGCGGCGCAACTGCGCGCCACCGAAGCGCAGAACGCCCGCAAGTCGTAAGCCGTCGCAGTTCGTCATTGCGTGACATGGCGTAGCTGGCGTGGTGCCGGGCCTTGAGGCCCGCGCCCGCCCAGCGGCCCGCCATGCGCGCCAGCACTGGAATTTCCCGCATGAACACCGTTGCCGAACCGCTCCTGCGGCTTGCCGCGCGCGTCGACGCGATCCAGCCCTTCTACGTCATGGAACTGGCGAAGGAAGCTGCGAAGCTCGAACGCGCCGGACGCGACATCATCCACATGGGTATCGGCGAGCCGGATTTCACGGCGCCCGAGCCTGTCGTAGAAGCCGCGGCCGCCGCGTTGCGCCAGGGCATCACGCAGTACACCAACTCGCTTGGCATTCATCCGCTACGCGAAGCGATCGCCGCGCATTATCAGCACGCTTATGGGCTGACGATCGATCCGGCGCGCATTGTGGTGACGGCTGGAGCATCGGCTGCGCTGCTGCTCGCCTGCACGGCGCTCGTCGATCGCGACGACGAAGTGCTCATGCCGGACCCGTGCTACCCGTGCAACCGCCACTTCGTGGCCGCCGCGGAAGGCAAGCCGGTACTCGTGCCGAGCGGCCCCGAAGCGCGTTTCCAGCTGACCGCCGACGATGTCGAGCGTCTGTGGACGCCGCGCACCCGTGGCGTGCTGCTGGCCTCGCCGTCCAATCCCACCGGCACCTCGATCGAAGCCGACGAACTCAAGCGCATCGTGCACGCCGTACGCGCGCGCGGCGGCTTTACGATCGTCGACGAGATCTATCAGGGGCTGTCGTACGGCGAACCGCCGGTCTCGGCCCTCTCGTTCGGCGACGACGTGGTGACGGTCAACAGCTTTTCGAAGTACTTCAATATGACGGGCTGGCGTCTGGGCTGGCTCGTGGTGCCGCCTTCGCTGGTCGGCGCGTTTGAAAAGCTCACGCAGAACCTGTTTATCTGCGCATCGGCGCTCGCGCAGCACGCGGCTCTCGCCTGCTTCGAGCCCGACACACTCAAGATCTACGAAGCGCGCCGGCTGGAGTTCAAGCGCCGCCGCGACTTCATCGCGCCCGCGCTCGAATCGCTCGGCTTCACGGTGCCCGTGATGCCGGACGGCGCGTTCTATGTCTACGCCGATTGCACCAAGGTCAACCATCCCGCCGCCGGCGACAGCGACGCGCTCACCCGCGCGATGCTGCACGACGCCGGCACGGTGATGGTGCCGGGCATGGACTTCGGCGTGGCCTGGCCGCGCGAATATGTGCGGCTTTCCTACGCCACGGCCTACGAGCGGCTGGAAGAAGCCGTCGCGCGGCTGCGCACCCTGTTCGAGCGCTGATCCGCCGCCGGTTCACCAATGGAAAAAGGCACCCAAGGGTGCCTTTTTCGTTACGTCCGGTCTTTCCAGTGGCTGGGCTTGATGCTCAGACTTTAAGCGCCAAGCTCGGGCTGGCCGCGCTTCTGGGCCGCCGCACCGCTGGTGCTGGCATCGTCCTGCGAAGGCGCAGTCGAAGCCGAGGTCTTTTCGATCAGCGCGTGGGCGCCTTCGAGCGTCATGTGCACGCGCTTGTCGCCGTTCGTGCCGTTGATGCTCGCCACCTTCTGCGTGCCCGTGGTGCTGGCCGTCGTGGTGGGCGCTTGCGGCCCGTTGATCGGCACATTGCGGCCGTGCGCGACATCACGCAGACGCGAGCGTTCGGCCATCACCTTGGCGCCGTAGCCGCCGTCGTCCTGCGAGGTCGAGCCGACGTACAGGCGCAGACCGCCCGGCAGCGAACCGCCGCGCGCGATGCAGTCCTTCAGGACCAGCGCGCCAACCTTGATGTTGGCAAGCGGATCGAGCGCCGCGCTCTGCCCGCCGAAGTACTGGAACTTGTCCGAGTGCACCTTCGACATGACCTGCATCAGGCCTTGCGCGCCCACGCCGCTTTCGGCGTACGGGTTGAAGCCCGATTCGATCGCCATCACGGCGAGCAGCAGCAGCGGATCGAGACCCACTTCGCGGCCCGTGTCGAAGGCGGCCTTCACGAGTTCGCCCACCGGCTCCTGCGCCACGCGGTAGCGGCGCGAGATATAGGTGGCGACCATCGCCTGTTCACGCGCCGAGACCAGCACGCGGTCGTCGCGAGCGTCGGGCGTGATGCGTTGCGACGGAATCATGCGCGCCAGCGTGCCGACGCTCGGCAGCGAACGCGGATCGAGGCCGTTGAGCGTGACCGCGTCGAGCGTGGCCATGCCGCCGTTCGAGACGCTGCTCGCCACATGGGCGACTGCGCCGTTCGAGCCGGCCGGCGAGATACCCGCGCCATGCAGGCCGGTATCCGGGACGAGCGCCGTGGGCAGGGTCGCGCCATCGGCTGGGTTGTTGTCGTCGCTGGACGCCGTGCCCGAGGGCATCAACGAAGGCAGCGGATTGCCTTGCAGCAGGCGGGCGGGACCAGCCTGCACGGCGGCGGAAACGAAAGGCATCATGCGTGCGGCCAGCGTGCCGCGCCACGTGGGCAGAAGCCACACAGCGAGCGCGAGTACGACGGCGCAACCGCCGACGATGCTGAACAGGTGATGACTCAGACGCGTGCCACGCCGCAGCAGCGCACGCAAGCCAAGAGCGAGACGCTCATCGGCGCGCCACCACGATAACCAGGTATTCATCTAACAGATCTCCCCATGGTGCATGATCCGACGACCGAAGTCGGCGCGAGGCCGAAGGCCAATCGCAGGATCAAGACGCCGCGCGCCCTGGCTGGTGCGGCAGCGACGTCGGGAAAACGGCAAAGTACGCCGTGGGTGGAACCCCTCAGGAACAACTGACACGCCGTGAGCGGCGCGTGGGGGTTCTCACGCGAACAGCCGGCGCAGAGGCGCCGGCGAGGACAGCCAATCTAGACCGTGAAAAAGCCGTGCAGGGAATCGGCTAACGGTGACGCGTTGCGTCTGAAGGACCGGGACGGTGGTTAAAAATTGCAAGCCCTGCAACCAATGTGGGCGAATTCTAGCAGGGATTTATAGACCGTCAACACTATAGAATGTCAAATCTATAACTAATTGTAATAATGAACAGTGTTCAATCCGGGCAGACCCGCGTGGTACGCGCGTCTGCGGCCAGTTGCCGGATCTGCCTGCCAACGTGCGTCAGGTAACGCAGGTAAAATCGACAATCGAATCCGGCTGGTTTGGGACGCTCTTCAGTCTGTTAAGTCCCTTTTAAAAGCCCCGCTTTGATATCTGCACTGCCGCGCGCTGCGGCTCCGACCCTATCCTGATGAAATACAAAGACTTGCGCGACTTCGTCGGTCGCCTGGAGACGATGGGCGAACTGCGCCGCGTGCCGCAGGCCGTCTCTCCAGTACTGGAAATGACCGAGCTGTGCGACCGCGTGCTGCGCGCCGGTGGCCCGGCCCTGTTGTTTGAGAACCGCTCGACCCATGCGTTCCCCGTGCTCGGCAATCTGTTCGGCACACCGCGGCGGGTTGCGCTCGGCATGGGTATCGACGCGCCGGCTTCCGGCAGCGACGGTGACAGCGCCGCGCTCGAGTCGCTGCGCGACGTGGGCCGCCTGCTCTCCGCGCTGAAAGAGCCCGAACCGCCGCGCGGCCTGAAGGACGCGGGCAAGCTCTTCACGCTCGCCAAGGCCGTCTGGGACATGGCGCCGAAGACGGTGAGCGCGCCGCCCTGCCAGGAAATTGTGTGGGAAGGCAACGATGTCGATCTCGCGAAGCTGCCGATCCAGACCTGCTGGCCCGGCGATGCCGGTCCGCTGATCACCTGGGGTCTCACGGTCACGCGCGGGCCGAACAAGACGCGCCAGAACCTGGGCATCTACCGCCAGCAGCTGATCGGCCGTAACAAGCTGATCATGCGCTGGCTCGCGCATCGCGGCGGCGCACTCGATTTCCGCGAGTTTGCGCTGCGTAATCCTGGCAAACCTTACCCCGTGGCCGTGGTGCTCGGCGCCGATCCCGCGACGATCCTCGGCGCGGTCACGCCGGTGCCCGACACGCTCTCCGAATACCAGTTCGCCGGCCTGTTGCGCGGCGGCCGCACCGAACTCGCCAAGTGCCTGACGCCCGGCGTCGACACGCTGCAGGTGCCCGCGCGCGCCGAGATCGTGCTCGAAGGTTTCATCTATCCGCAGGAAGGCGCACCGTCGCCCGCCCCGGCCGGCGCGCCGCCGCGTCCGGTCAAAGGCGCGAGCGCCGCGTACGAGCACGCGCTCGAAGGTCCGTACGGCGATCACACCGGCTATTACAACGAGCAGGAGTGGTTCCCCGTCTTCACGGTCGAGCGCATCACGATGCGCCGCGACGCGATCTATCACTCTACGTATACAGGCAAGCCGCCCGATGAGCCGGCCGTGCTCGGCGTCGCGCTCAACGAAGTGTTCGTGCCGCTGCTGCAAAAGCAGTTTCCGGAGATCACCGACTTCTATCTGCCGCCCGAAGGTTGCAGCTATCGCATGGCGATCGTGCAGATGAAGAAGAGCTACGCCGGCCACGCCAAACGCGTGATGTTCGGCGTCTGGAGCTTCCTGCGCCAGTTCATGTATACGAAGTTCATCGTCGTGGTCGATGAAGATGTCGATATCCGCGACTGGAAGGAAGTGATCTGGGCGATTACGACGCGCATCGACCCGGCGCGCGATACAGTGCTCGTCGAAAACACGCCGATCGACTATCTCGATTTTGCGTCGCCGGTGGCGGGTCTCGGCTCGAAGATGGGCCTCGACGCGACCAACAAATGGCCCGGCGAAACCGACCGCGAGTGGGGCCAGGCCATCGAGATGAGTCAGGACGTAAAAATGCGCGTAGACCGTCTCTACGACGAACTCGGACTCGGCCGCGCCTGAGGCGCGAAGCGTCGTGGCCCGCAACGGGCCGCGGCGCGCCCTGCCCTTCATCCGCGACGCCTTTGCGACGCCGCGCCCGCTGCGGCTCGCCGTGAGCCGCAGCGCTCATGCATTGAGGAGTAACGACGATGAGCCAGTTGGCATCCGAACGCCTGACGCAGCTAAACGATCCTGCCCTCTTCAAGACGCGCGCCTGGATCGACGGCGAGTGGAGCGGCGGCGCCGCGACCTTCGCCGTGCTCGATCCCGCCGATAACTCGGAGATCGCGCGCGTGCCGGACTTCGGCGCGGCCGAGGCAAGCCGCGCGATCGGCGCCGCGCATGCCGCGCTGCCGGCGTGGCGCGCCAGGACCGGCAAGGAACGCGCCGCCGTGCTGCGCCGCTGGTACGACCTCGTGATCGAACACGCCGACGATCTCGCCGCGATCATGACCGCCGAGCAAGGCAAGCCGCTCGCCGAAGCGCGCGGCGAAGTGATCTACGGCGCATCGTTTCTCGAATGGTTCGCAGAAGAAGCCAAGCGGGTGAACGGCGACGTGCTCGCGAGCCCCGCCGCCGACCGCAAGCTCGTCGTGCTCAAGCAGCCGATCGGTGTGTGCGCATCGATCACGCCGTGGAATTTCCCGATCGCGATGATCACCCGCAAGGTCGCGCCTGCGCTCGCGGCGGGCTGCACGATCGTCGTCAAGCCTGCCGAACAGACACCGCTGTGTGCGCTCGCGCTCGCCGAACTCGCGCAGCGCGCGGGCGTGCCCAAGGGTGTGTTCAACGTGATTACCGCCGATTCGGCGAACTCGATCGAGATCGGCAAAACGCTTTGCGAAAGCGATGTCGTGCGCCATCTTTCGTTCACGGGATCGACGCCGGTGGGCCGCATCCTGATGCAGCAATGCGCGCCGACGGTGAAGAAAATCGCGCTGGAACTGGGCGGTCACGCGCCGTTTATCGTGTTCGACGACGCCGATATCGAAGCCGCCGTCGAAGGCGCGATGATCTCGAAATATCGCAATGCCGGGCAGACCTGCGTGTGCACGAACCGCTTCTATGTGCACGATTCGGTCTATGACACGTTCGTCGACAAACTGGCCGCGGCCACGCGCAAGATCAAGGTGGGCAACGGCTTCGAGGCGGGCGTGAATCAGGGCCCGCTGATCGACGACGACGCCGTCGCCAAGGTCGCGAAACACGTGGAAGACGCCACCGCGAAAGGCGCAAAACTGATCGCGGGCGGCCAGGCCAGCGCGGGCCGTTTCGTCGAGCCGACCGTGCTCGCCGAGGTCACGCGCGACATGCTGATCGCGCGCGAGGAAACCTTCGGGCCGGTCGCCGCCGTGTTCCGTTTCAAGGACGAAGCCGAGGTGATCGAACTCGCCAACGACACCGAATTCGGCCTTGCCTCCTATTTCTATAGCCGCGACATCGGCCGCATCTGGCGCGTGGCCGAAGCGCTCGAATACGGCATGGTCGGCATCAATACCGGGCTGATCTCGAACGAAGTCGCGCCGTTTGGCGGCGTGAAACAGTCGGGACTCGGGCGCGAAGGTTCGAAGTACGGCATCGACGAATATGTCGAACTGAAGTATCTGTGCATCGGCGCCTGAAGGCGCGACCGCACGATGACGCAACCGCCGCGTGACCGCCATGACGGCACGCGGCGCACGACAACAACAAACCGGGTTTTATGTCTCACGTTTCTCTGCTGTCCGACGGCTTTTTTCTGTCGCTTTCGTTGTGCCTCGATATTGGTCTCGTCAACGTCGCGATCCTCTCGCTCACGCTCTCGCATGGTTTCCGGCCGGGCTTCTGGCTCGGCTTCGGCTCGTGTTTCGGTGATCTGATTTACGCCGCGCTCGCGCTGGCCGGCATGGCCGCGCTGCTGCAGTTCGAGCCGGTGCGCTGGATCGTGTGGATCGGCGGCGCGGCGGTGCTGCTCATGCTCACCTGGAAGATGGCGCGCGAGGCGCTCAATCCCGCCAAGGCGCCGCCCGTCGAGGGCGAGGAAGACAGCGCTTCGCCGCTGCCGCACCCGTGGCGCATTTTCATGCGCGGCGTGCTGCTGGCGATCTCATCGCCCAGCGCGATTTTGTGGTTCGCGGCGGTCGGCGGCGCGCTGATCGCCAAATCGGGCGCGACGAGCGCCGGTTCGGCCGCGCTATTTCTGTCGGGATTTTTTCTCGGCGGGCTGGGCTGGACGCTGTTTCTGTGCGGGCTGGCGAGCCATGGGCGCAAGCGCGCCGGCACCGGGCTGCTGCGCGCGTGTCACGTGCTGTCGGCGCTGCTGTTCGCGTGGTTTTCTTATAGCGTGATCGTGCACGGCTATCGCGATCTGATCCTGCACGGCACAGGCGCGTCGTAAAGCGTGGCGGCGGGAAGTACGCTGAATCAACGCAAAAACGACGCAAAAACGACAAAGGCGCAACGCGGTATGAACCGGCATTGCGCCTTTGCAAATCAGGTGATCAAGACGGGCAGATGGCCCCCGCCATCCGCCGCCTCACCCTCAAACCTTAGTGGCGATACCAGCCGCCGTGATAGCCGCGGTAGCCATAGCCATGGTGATAGTACGGACGGCCGTAGTAGCCATAGCCACCGTAACCGCCCACGACAACGGCGGGTGGCGGCGCATAGACCACCGGCGGCGGCGGTGCGTAGTACACGGGCGGCGGCGGCGGTGCATACACCGGCGCGGCGTAGACGGGATAAGCCGGTGCGACCGGAATGCCAATGCCGATACCCACCGAAACGTGTGCCTGCGCCGCGCTAACCAACCCCAAACCCAGCGCAGCAGCAACGATAAACGGAACGGTCTTTTTCACTTCTCTTCTCCTGGCGGCCGACGACAGCGTCGCTCCACATAACGGGCAGTGCCCACGTCCTTACTCTATCTAAATCGGACGTCGCCAAAGGTCAGCATTTGTTGCAAATTGCAATTGCTTAAAGTGCGTTCAGTGCGACGCATCAAGGCAAACAGGAAAATTTCTGCTACGAATCGACACAAAAGGCGCCGCATCGCGCCATCCAGACGGCGCAGGCCGCACGCCCGGTCAGAGTTACCGGACCCGCGCGTCGAGGCGTCTGATACTCAGGTAATGTTTGATTACAAATTGACTGGGGGAAGCGCGGCCCGGCGTGTCGCGAACGCGCATCGGCGCCCGGAAACGACGAAGCCCGGCGCAACGGCCGGGCTGCGTCTCAAGCATGTCGATCAAACGGGCTGTCGCGTACTAGCCAACCTTCACATAGGCAAATTCACGCGAGACGCTTGGCGGCACATACGCGCCACTGATCTGCACGCGGGGTGTGAGGCGCTTCTTCTGATCCCACCAACGACGGCGTTGATGGGGCGTGAGAAACCGCAGATGTTTACGGTAAGCGAAGATGCTCATGGTGACCTCCCGAATCGGACTACCGCCAGGAAACAGCCCAATTGCACGACAGCAACAGGAAAACCGCAGTCATGGAAATCATTGTGCGCAGGTCGGCGAACCGCGACCGCGCTGTGGCGAGATAGCCGGGCACACCGGACATATCGCTGGACACCTGTTCGTGGCGCGCCGGCCGTGCTGGCGCTCGCGGGTGCTGGCGGATACTTGCGGATACTTATCGGCTTGATACAGCCGACAAGCATGGGCGGCCTTGAGATTCGCCGCCCGCGCCCCGGGGCTTCGACCGCGCGCGCCTGGCACTCGCGCGGATCGTTCGATCTGCGCCTGCCGGCTGCGTCCTGCGATCGTCACCTCAACTATGCGCGCCCACGTTCGCGCAGCAGAATCCGTGCCACGGGTCTTTCATGAATTCTGTCAGCGGCTGACTGCCGCTATCCGGCGCTATCTGTCGTTCTGGCGCGCCGCCATTTGCCCACGCACTCTTTTTAACTGCAGTATGCGGATCGCTTCGGTTCGTCAGCGAACATTGCGCGACGCTGCGATCGTCCGAACCACTGTAACGGTTTACCAAAAACACTGTCAGAATCGTGTGCGCGGCGCCAATACGCTGGCACGGGCGGCCGCGTCCTGCGCCCATACTGACGAGGCGTAAGCCGTGGTAATGTGGCAACGCCAGTGGCCGGCGCGTATTGGCCGGCACAGGACCGCACAGCGCTATACGCTTCAGGATTCATCGACGAGAACGCACAATGATCAAGGTCAGCATCCTTTATCCGTATCGGGAAAACGGCCGGTTCGACAGCGAGTACTACACCACGCGGCATATGCCGCTCGCTGCGCAGCTGTTCGGGGCAGCCTGCAAAGGCTGGTCGGTCGACATCGGCATCAACGCGGGCCCGCCGGGCACGCCGCCGCCCTACGTGGCGGCCGGGCACTTCCTGTTCGAAACGCTCGACGCCTTCTATGAGGTGTTCGCAGCGCACGACAAGGTGCTCATCGACGATATTCCCAATTACACCGACGGCGGCAACGGCACGATCCTGATCAGCGAGATCAAGATCGAGGTCTGATTCGCCCGCACGCGTCGCCGCGTGCCGTCATTCACCACAAGAAGGAAAAGACACCGATGTTCGGCGATATCGCCCGTTTTCTGCTCAATACCGTCTTCACCTTGTTCGGCGCCGCGTTGCTGATGCGCGCCTGGCTCCAGTACGTGCGCGTGCCACCGTATAACCCGGTGACGCACGCCATCCAGCAGGTCACCAACTGGCTCGTGCTGCCGCTGCGCCGCGTGATTCCTGGCGTGCGCGGCATCGACTGGGCGAGCGTGGTCGCGGCGCTGCTCGCGTCCGTGGTGTACGTGCTGCTGATGGTCTGGCTCGTGGGCGTCGACCCGATCGGCCTGCTGCCTACGCTGCTGATCGTTGCGGTGCTCACGCTGGTGAAGTGGGCGCTCAACCTGTTGATCTGGCTGACGATTCTGATGGCGCTGCTGTCGTGGCTGAATCCGCGCTCGCCCGCCATGCCCGTGCTGTTCCAGGTGACCGCGCCGTTTCTCAACCCGCTGCGACGCATCCTGCCGAACCTCGGCGGCCTCGATCTCTCGCCGATCCTGCTGTTCGTGATCGTGCAGGTGCTGCTGATGGTCGTCACGCGCGCGGCGGTGTCGCTGACGCTGTTCGGGATCTGACGGCTGATCCGACGCGCAATCGAAGCCGGGTTTGACGTCCGGGTTTGACGTAACACCCAGTGAAATCACTGCGCCGGGTTGCCCATATTTGCGCAACCCGGCGAAATCCGCGTAAAATGGCGCGCTCTGCGGGCGTCGTATAATGGCCATTACCTCAGCTTCCCAAGCTGATGACGTGGGTTCGATTCCCATCGCCCGCTCCAGAATTTCACGCTGATTTTCACGCCGTTTCCTGCCGCAGTCAGCACGCAGCAGGTCGGCATCAAGCGCCACGCTGGCCGCGCCTTCGCTGCACCGTTCCCCTCTTTTGTCGTGTCGCGCTGCTGCCTTCGTGCGTTCAGCCGTCGTTGCGCCTGCGCGCTTCGCTGCGTGGGTCGGGGTCGTTGCGCTAGCATCTGTGCCTCGGCGATCGACCCGCCCGCAAAATACCCGCAAATCACCCGCGCTTTTCCCCTGCGTGCCCGCGCGCAGGACTTCATCGATGGAACGATTCTTCATGTCCCGCCGCAGTGCCGTTGCGTTGATTGTGAAAATACGCACGTCACTGCTCGCCAATAAAGACGACCGCCCGCCTGCCGAAGTGCAGCGTCAGCAGGCACGCGCCGCCGATCTCACGCGCCTGTTGTTCGACGTGCGCGCGGGCCGCATCGGCGAATTCGAGCTGAGAGATCCCACGCGGATGCACGTCACCATTTCCTCGGACTGACGTCGGACTGACCTCGCGCCGACGCCGCACGCGCCTGGCCTCACCGGCCGCACTGATATAATGCGCGTCGCCCGGTCGTGCCCCGCTGACTGCCAGTGGACACCGACCTGCCCGAATCCGCGGCCTTTGGCCTTTGTCGCCTTGAGCCCGCTTGCAGCGATCAACAGCGATCATCGGCGGCATTGCGTCCGTCAAGCGCCGCCTGCGACTGAATAAACCGGGCATGACCGCCAGCCTGTCGGGCCTGCGAGTTCAGCCGCCCTGCGCTGCCTTCACCTGCCATCCTCGAAGATGAACCACGATCCGAACGACGCAGCCCGTCCTGGCTGCACGCCGTCCGACCCTGCGGACGAGACGCACGAAGCACCGGCCGCTGCCGATGCAGAAACCAGTGCCGAAGAAGGTGCTGAAGACAGTACCGAAGAAGGTGCCGAAGCAAACGCCCTGCACCATCGCCGCATCCGCAGCTTCGTGACGCGCGCCGGCCGCGTGTCGACCGGCCAGCGCCGCGCGATGGACGAACTCGGTCCGCGTTTCGTGGTGCCGTACACGCCCGAAGCCGCCAACTGGGACACCACGTTCGGCCGCCAGGCGCCGCGTATTCTGGAAATCGGCTTCGGCATGGGCGCGAGCACGGCGGAAATCGCCGCGCTGCGTCCGAACGACGACTTTCTCGGCGTGGAAGTGCACGAGCCGGGCGTGGGCGCGCTGCTCAAGCTGATCGGCGAGCAGGAACTCACGAACATCCGCATCATCCAGCACGACGCGGTCGAAGTGCTCGAACAGATGATCGCGCCCGACAGCCTCGACGGCGTGCACATCTTCTTCCCCGACCCGTGGCACAAGGCGCGCCATCACAAGCGCCGCCTGATCCAGCCGAAGTTCGTCCAGTTGCTGATCTCGCGCATGAAGCCGGGCGCGTATCTGCACTGCGCGACCGACTGGCAGAACTACGCCGAACAGATGCTCGAAGTGCTCGGCGCCGAAGCCGCGCTCGAAAACACGGCCGCCGATTACGCGCCGCGCCCCGACTATCGTCCGGTGACGAAGTTCGAGCGCCGCGGTCTGCGCCTCGGCCATGGCGTGTGGGATCTGGTGTTCAAGCGTCGCGTGGTCTGACAGCCGTCTGCGCACACCGCCAGCAAACAGAACGGGCGCCCCGCGGCGCCCGTTTTGCATTTCTGGAATATCGAAAAACCGGCGTCAATCGCCCCAGTCGAGCCCGCCGCCATAGCCGACCAGCAGGATCACCAGGCCGAAGACGATGCGATACCAGGCAAACGCAGTGAAATCGTGCGAGGCGACGTAGCGCAGCAGCCAGCGCACGCAGGCGAACGCGCTCACGAACGCGGCGATAAAGCCCACGCCGAACAGGCCGAGCCAGTCGGCGGACAGCGTCTGCCACGTCTTGTGCAGTTCGTAGAGCGTCGCGCCGAAGATCACCGGAATCGCGAGAAAGAACGAAAACTCGGTGGCGACGCGCCGTTCGACACCAAACAGCATCGCGCCGATGATCGTCGAACCCGAGCGCGACATGCCCGGAATCAGCGCGCAGCACTGCGCGCAGCCCACCTTGAAGGCGTCGAGCAGCGTGATTTCGTCGAGCGAATTCACGCGCGCGGGGCGTGCGGTTGACACGGCGACACTGCCCGCCGCGCTTCCGGCAACACCGGCCGCCGCGCGCATGCGCCCTTCCACCCAAAGGATGATCAAGCCGCCGACAACCAGCGCGCAGGCCACCGGCACCGGCGAGAACAATGCCGATTTGATCGCCTTCTCGAACATCAGCCCGAGCACGACGGCGGGAATCGTCGCGACGATCACGTTGAGGGCGAAGCGCCGCGCATCGGGTCGGGTCGGCAAGCCGCCCACCACCGTGCCGATCTTGCGGCGAAATTCCCAGCACACCGCGAGGATCGCGCCGAACTGGATCACCACGTCGAAGGTTTTTTCGTACTCGCCGTCGAAACCGAGCACGCTGCCGGCCACGATCAGGTGCCCCGTGCTGGAAACCGGCAGAAACTCCGTCAGCCCTTCGACAATGCCCAGAATCAGGGCCTTGCACGTCACGATCCAGTCCATCCCTGCTCCTTGCTGAAGTGGCGCCGCGCGTGCCGGGCCTGACCTGGCTGATGTCGCTATTTCTCGACGATCTGCACGCGTATGCCGTTTGTAAGGATGGTGATTGTACCGGGTTCGTAATTCACGCCGGCAAACTGAAGCTGATCGGGCTTGAAGGTATAGACGGGATAGTTGGTCAGCAACTGCGTGGCGGCCAGCGCGGCCACGGCGTTGACCTGCTGCGCGTAGGCGGCGGCATTGCCCGTCATATCGACGCTATCCACACTCGGCGAGCGCAGCACGACCGAACGGCTCGCGGCATCGTAGGCCAGTTCGCTCGACAGCGTGAATGCGCCGTTCACGGGCTGCTGCATGAGCGGACTTTCGAGGTGCGCATCGACATGCACGGCCACGCGGTTGCGATCCGGCAGCAAGGTGACGACGGGATTCGCCAGCGCGACTTCGAACAACTGCTGCACCGAGCGGTGATACGGGAACTTGCGCTGCACCGCGTCCTGCACCTGCTGCTGCGAGAAGGTGTAGTGATCGGGGATGAACGGAAACGTGCCCGTCGCGCACGCGCCGAGCGACATGGCCGCGCCCGCCGCAGCGCAGGCCGAGAGCAGGAAAGCGCGCCGCGTGGCGCGGGGCGCATCGGGGCTGCGCGAGATCTGGGGGGCGCGCGGCGCGCGTCGGATCATGCGAAATCTCCTTGAAGAACAGCGGGATACGGTGAAGCGCGTCTAGTGCGCAAGCGGCGTTTGCGGCACAGGCTGCGTGGCGGCTTCGAGCCGGTCGAGCCAGAGCAGCGCCGCTTCGCGCGTTTCGCCGCACATGTCTGCCTGAGGCTGCAGGCCCGAGCAGCAGGCCGGCCGCAACGGCGAGCCGAATATTTTGCACTGCAGGTCGTCGCCGAGTTGTGCGCAGCGCACGCCGGCGGGCTTGCCGTTCGGCATGCCGGGGATCGGCGAGCTGATGGAGGGCGCGATACAGCACGCGCCGCAACCGGGACGGCAGGCGTGCGCAGAGGCGCTGGAGGGGGAAACGGCACTCACATCGGCTTCCTGAAACGGGACTGTTACGGATTCAAAACAGGGCGCGCGGCAACGCGAAGGAGGCGCGGCGCCAGTCACCCCGCATTGTGCCATTTCGCGCTGCACGGCCCCCGCTGCGACCTTTTTACACAAACGGTGCGGCCCATCGGCCTCTTACACTGGGTTTATCCGGCGCTGTCGGAGCTGCCTGCCACGCCCGCTCTCACGATGCGAAGTGATGCGATTGCGATGCGTACCGCGACGCCGCCCGCGCCCCATCCCAGAGAGCCCCGCATGAGCGACGCCGACCTCCTCTTCCGCCCCGACCTGCTCGCCAGATACGGCACCAACGGCCCACGGTATACGTCCTATCCGACCGCCCTGCAGTTCCGCGACGATTTCGACGTCGACCACTACCGCCGCGCAGCGGGCGACGCCGGCGCCGCCGACACCGACCTCTCGCTCTACTTCCACATTCCGTTCTGCGACACCGTCTGCTTCTATTGCGGCTGCAACAAGATCGCGACAAAAAACCGCGGGCGCGCGAAACCATACGTGAAGCAACTCGTGCTCGAAATGGAATTGCAGGCGGCGCTGTTCGACACGAAGCGCCCGGTGTCGCAGTTGCACTGGGGCGGCGGCACGCCCACCTTCCTCTCGCTCGACGAAATGAGCACGCTGATGGCAGCCACGCGCGAACACTTCGCGCTGCTGCCCGGCGATCAAGGCGAGTACTCGATCGAAATCGACCCGCGCGAAGCCTCGGCCGAGACGATCGCGCATCTGCGCGGCCTCGGCTTTAACCGGCTCAGTCTGGGCGTGCAGGATTTCGATCCGGTCGTGCAGCACGCCGTCAACCGCGTGCAGCCGCTGGAAATGACCGTCGATGTGATGAACGCCGCGCGCGAACAAGGCTTCGAATCGATCAGCGTCGATCTGATCTACGGCTTGCCGCATCAGAACGTGACCAGTTTCCGGCGCACGCTCGACACCATGCTGCTGCTCGCGCCCGAGCGCATTTCGGTGTTTGGATACGCGCACATGCCGCAGCTTTTCAAGATGCAACGGCATATCGATGCCAGCGCGCTGCCCACGCCCGCCACGCGGCTTGCGCTGCTGCAACTCGTGGTCGAGCAGTTGACCGACGCCGGCTATGTGTACATCGGCATGGATCACTTCGCGCTGCCCACCGACGAACTCGCGCGCGCCCAGCAGCAACGCACGCTGCATCGCAATTTCCAGGGCTACAGCACGCGCGCTGATTGCGATCTGATTGGCTTCGGTGCGTCGTCGATCGGCAAGGTCGGCGATGTCTATGCGCAAAACGCGAAGGATCTGCCGGGTTACGGCGCGGCCATCGACGCCGGGCGGCTGGCGATCTCGCGCGGCGTGCGCCTCACCGCCGACGACCGCCTGCGCCGCGACATCATCACCGAGCTGATGTGCAATCTCGAATTGCGCTTCGACGAGTTCGAGGCGGCCTATGGCGTGCGCTTTCTGACGACGTTCGCGCCCGAGCTCGAGCGCCTGCGCGCCTTCGAAGCCGACGGGCTGGTCGCGCGCAGCACCAACCGGCTGGAAGTGCTGCCCGCCGGGCGCATGTTCGTGCGCAACATCGCCATGGTGTTCGACCGCTACCTCGGCACGCAGCAGGCCGAGCGCTTTTCGCGCACCGTCTGAGCACGGCTTGCCGAGGCTGCGGTTTTACGTCATAATTTACGGCTACTTCGAGCGCCCATTTGTCTGACGGGTTGCGAGAGCTGCCTCGGTGGTGAAATTGGTAGACGCGCCGGACTCAAAATCCGGTTCCGAAAGGAGTGCCGGTTCGATTCCGGCCCGAGGCACCAAAACGAATTCAAGCAAAAAGCCCAGCCTTCACAGGCTGGGCTTTTTGCTTTCTGGACGCTCAAGCGGTCTCCGTTCTCAAGCCGCCTTCAGCCAGACACCTTCCTTGTCTTCAAAGACCAGACGCTCATCAGCTTTTCGATCGACATCGGCCACCCGCTCGATCAGCTCTTTCATTTTGACGTTGCCGTCGATCGTTTCGACATAAATAGCGCGAAACATCCGGTCAGCGGTCTTGAAGATCTTGCCGCTCTTCTCCCAAAGTGCCACGGTCTGCTCGGACGTGCCCAGCAGATCGGCCGCACGATGTCTTCCTGACGTAGCAGCCATTGGCCAGCCACCCGTTTTGCAGCCCGATCTCTGTGTAGTGGTCCATGGTTTCCTCTCCCGCAGACGAGGACCTTTGCTGTCAACCGGGCCACCAGCCTTTGCTTTCCAGCAAACCCCACGTACAAAGCCCCGCATTCGCGGGGCTTTGTCCTTCCTACGCTCTGCGCATCCAGCCGCGCGGCCGAGTCAGCGCAAATTCGTCTCTGCCAATTCCACCACTTCGTCGCCGCGGCCGCTCAGCACGGCGCGCAGCATATACAGGCTGAAACCCTTCGCCTGCGCCCATTGCAGCTTGGGCGGCATCGCCAGTTCGTGCTTCGCGGTGACCACGTCCACGAGCGCCGGCCCCGGATGCGCGAACGCTTCGCGCAGCGCATCGTCCAGCTCCTCGGAGGTCTCCACCCGCACACTGAATAGCCCCGCGCCCTTGGCGATATCCGCGAAATTGGTCGCGGCGAGATCGGTGCCGGTTTCCACGTAGCCGCCCGCCTTCATCTCCATCGCCACGAAACCGAGCGAACCGTTATTCAGGACGACGATCTTGATCGGCAGATCGAGCTGGCGCGCGGTGAGAATATCGCCGAGCAACATGGAAAGGCCGCCGTCTCCCGATAGCGAAATCACCTGCCGCCCCACGTGCGCAGCCTGCGCGCCGAGCGCCTGCGGCATCGCATTGGCCATCGAGCCGTGGTTGAACGAGCCATGCAGACGCCGCCGCCCGTTCATCGTCAGATAGCGCGCGGCCCAGAGCGTGGGGGTGCCGACATCGACGGCAAAAATCGCGTCGTCGGCGGCCAGCGCGTCGAGGCGCGCCGTCACATATTGCGGATGCAGCGGCTTGCCCGCCGGCGCCGGGCGTGCGAGATCGTCGAGTCCCTTGCGCGCCTCGGCGTAATGCCCGCGCGCATGCATGATGAACTGGCGATCGGTCTTGCGCGTGAGTTTGGGCGCGAGCGCGCGCAAGGTTTCGCGCACGTCGCCGATCAGACCGAGCGCGAGCGGCGCACGTTTGCCGAGCGCCGCCGCATCGCGATCGATCTGCACGATGTTCGCGTGATCGGGATAAAAATTGCGATACGGAAAATCCGTGCCGAGCATCACCAGCGTGTCGCACGACATCATCGCGTGATAGCCCGAACTGAAGCCGATCAGCCCCGTCATGCCCACGTCGAACGGGTTATCCCATTCGACGTATTGCTTGCCGCGCAGCGCATGCACGGTCGGCGCGCCGAGCGTGTCGGCGAATGCCACCACTTCGTCGTGGGCGCCCTTGCAGCCGCTGCCGCACAGAAGCGTCACGGCCTTCGACTGGTTGAGCAGGTCCGCCAGCCGGTCGAGGTCCGCCGCCGCCGGCAGCGTCGCGGGGCGCGCGGCTTGCGCCCACGCCGGCTCTTCGTCGGGCGCGTCGAGCAGCGCCACGTCGCCGGGCAGCACGATCACCGCCACGCCCTTCTGGTCGATCGCCGTGCGCAGCGCCGTGGCCAGCACGCGCGGAAACTGCGCGGCGTTCGTCACCAGTTCGACGTAGTGCGCGCATTCGCGAAACAGTTCGGTCGGATGCGTTTCCTGAAAATAACCGAGGCCGATTTCCGTCGACGGAATATGCGCGGCAATCGCCAGCACCGGCGAGTGATTGCGATGGCAATCGTAGAGACCGTTGATCAGGTGCAGGTTGCCCGGGCCGCAACTGCCCGCGCAGACGGCGAGCCGGCCGGTCGCCGCGGCTTCCGCACCGGCCGCGAAGGCCGCCACTTCCTCGTGACGCGTATGCATCCAGCGAATGGTGCCGAGCTTGCGCAGGCTCGCCGATAGCCCATTCAGGCTATCGCCCGTCACGCCCCAGATGCGTTCGACACCCACTGCTTCGAGCGTTTTCGCCAGAAAATCCGCGATCGTCTTCGCCATGCTGTCCTCCACGTAAGCGGTCAGGCGCAGCGCGCACCGCATGGCGGCGGCACGCGACGCTGCGCGCGATGAAAGGGGAAGCGAGCGGCACCGAACACAGTCCATCGCCGCTGCATCGCGCTACGTTACGCCATCCTCGCGAAACACGTCGCGAACAGCGCTTAACCGCAACGAGAATGGATGGAAACAGCAAGCCGATCGTCAAGCGGGCCAGGCCGTCGTACGCCTGCCGCGACGCGGTTCGCTAAAATGCTGCGGTTTTCACGCCATCGGCGTTCCGCCATGAATCTCGAAAGTATTCTTTTCTCGCAAGGCTTCGGCACGCGCCGCCAGTGCCGCGGGCTGATCGCCGATGCGCGCGTTGCCGTCGCAGGCGACACCTGCACCGATCCGCACGCCGATTTCGACACCGCCGCTCTCGTGTTCAGCGTCGACGGCGCGTCCTGGCCGTTCCACGAGCGCGCTTACGTGGTGCTCAACAAGCCTGCGGGCTACGAGTGCTCGCGCGATCCGCAGCATCATCTGAGCGTGTTTCATCTGCTGCCGCCGCAGTTCGCCGAGCGCAACGTGCAGTGCGTCGGCCGGCTCGATCAGGACACCACCGGCCTGCTGCTGCTCTCCGACGACGGCCAGTTCGTCCACGCGTTCACCTCGCCCAAACGCAAGGTGCCGAAGATCTACGTGGCGACCACGCGGCACCCCATCGACGATACGCAGTTGCAGGCGCTGCGCGAAGGCGTCCTGCTGCACGGCGAACGCGTGCCGAGCGTGGCGCTCGCGGCGAATGCACGCGGCGAGCACGAACTTGAGCTGAGCATGCTCGAAGGGAAATATCACCAGGTCAAACGCATGGTCGCGGCGGCGGGCAATCGCGTGGAAGCGCTGCATCGCGAGCGCATCGGCGGATATTCGCTGCCAGCGGACCTCGAACCGGGCCAGTGGAAGTGGCTCGACGCGGCCGCCCTCGACGCGCTGCGCAACACGGGGTAAACCACCACGCATCGCGCGCGGGCTTGTCCCGCCGGGCCGGCGCCCGATTCAACGCATGAATGCGCCCTTTTTATGCCGCGCCGCAGCATGCCCTGCCTGACGTTCCGCCCTATACTCGTTTAAACAACGATTACAAGTTTCAAGGAGGGGCATCATGGACATCAACGGCACATTCGAGATCCCATTCGTGCTGATGGCTTTCATGGGTCTAGGGGTGATTCTGATCGGCGGCCTGCTGGCCTCGATGCATTTTCGGCATCAATACCATCCGAACCTGATCGGCGCACTCATCGGGGCGCTGTTGTGCTTCCTCCTTATCGAGGCGCTGCCGGCAATCACGTGAACGGCACGCTTTGCGCCGCGCCGCCCGCCCGGGCTTACGGGCGCGGGGGCAGCGTGCGCAAGAACGCATCCACATCCGGGTAACGCAGGCTCACGCGCAATTCGCGCTTGAGCCGCGTGTTGTCGAGCCGGCGCGATTCCCGCATGAACGAGAGCAGGACCGGGTCGAGTTCGCGCTCGGCGATGTCGCGGCTCACGCGCGGCGCGCGGTTCAGGCCGAAGGCATCCGCCACGTGGTCGAAATACTCCCCCATCTTCAGTTCGCTGTCGTCGCTTGCGTGCACGATGCGCGCGGCCCGGCCGTGCGTGGCCATGCGCAGCAGAATGGCGGCGAGATCGTCGGCGTGGATGTGGCTCGTGTAGACGTCGTCGCTGGCCGCGAGCGCGGGCGTGCCCTTTTCCAGCCGCGCAAGCGGCAGGCGGCTGGCCCCGTAGATGCCGGGGATGCGGGCGATGGTTGCCTTGAGCGCGCCGCGCGCGGTGGCGCGGCGCAGTTGACGCTCGGCGGCCACGCGGCGTTTTGCGCGCACGTTGGCGGGACGCGGCGTGCGCGTTTCGTCGATGCGCGCGCCGCCGCAATCGCCGTAGACGCCCGTCGTGCTGGCGTACACGAGCGTCGGGCGACCCGGCGCAGCGCTGTGGGCCGGCCGGGCTCGCCAGGTGCGCTCGGGTACAATAGCGGAGGTTTTCGCGAAGGGTTTTGGCGTCAGATCAGGGCGCAATGCCGGGCGCATCAGACGGCTGGTTAGGCCCCCTGCCCGCACGCGCGAAGCGCCACCGCGGCGCGTCTTGAGCGCGGCGATCAGCCGGCGGGTACGCAGATCGTCGTTGCCGTCTTTCTGCGGCGGCGCGAGATGCAGCACGGTATTGGCGAGACCCGCGAGACGCTTCATGCGCGCGCGCTGGTCGAGGTCGCCGGTTACCGGCACGGCGCCTGCGGCACGCAACAGATCGACGCGTTCCGGGCGGCGCGTCAGCGCGAATACGCGCGGTTTGGCGCGGCGCGCCTGCAACTGCGCGACACAGCGCAGGCCGACGTCGCCGCAACCGACGATAAGGATGCGCGCACGGCGCAAGGTTCGTGTGGCAATCATAATGGACCCATTTTAGCGGCCGATGACGCCCGCGACCTGCAGAGCCCCTACCGGCGACGGCCCGAACCGGCCCCAAGCCGGTTCACCCCGAATCACAGACTCACGTTTTTTCGAATATGGCTTTCAACGTAACGCTTAAGCAAAGCGGCCGGCAATTCCAGGTCGAACCCGACGAAACCGTCCTGAACGCTGCGCTGCGCCAGGGCGTCGGCATTCCCTACGGCTGCAAGAACGGCGCCTGCGGCTCGTGCAAGGGCTCGATCTGCAGCGGCGAAGTCGAGCAGCGCGCGCACGCGGCATCGGCATTGTCGAACGACGAAAAAACCCGCGGCATGGCACTGCTGTGCTGCGCGACGGCGCAGACCGACCTCGAAGTCGACATCCGCGAAGTCGCCGGTGTCGGCGACATGCAGGTGCGCAAGCTGCCCACCCGCATCGCCGCGATCGAGCGCCGCGCCGACGATGTCGTCGTCCTCAAGCTGCAACTGCCCGCCAACGAGCGTCTGCAGTACCTCGCCGGCCAGTACCTCGAATTCATCCTCAAGGACGGCACGCGCCGCTGCTACTCGATGGCCAGCGCCCCGCACGAGGAAGGTCCGCTCGAATTGCACATCCGCCACATGCCGGGCGGCAAGTTCACCGACCACGTCTTCACGCAGATGAAGGAGCGCGACATCCTGCGCTTCGAGGCGCCGCTCGGCACCTTCTTCCTGCGCGAGGATTCGGCTAAACCCATCGTGCTGCTGGCGTCGGGCACCGGTTTCGCGCCGCTCAAGGCGATCGTCGAGCATGCGGTCCACAAGAAGCTCGACCGCCCCATGACGCTCTACTGGGGCGCGCGCCAGAAGAAGGATCTGTACCTGATGGAACTCGCCGAACAATGGGCGAAGGAGATCCCGAACTTCCGCTTTGTGCCGGTGCTCTCCGAGCCCGCCGCCGACGACGCCTGGAGCGGCCGCACAGGCTTCGTGCATCGCGCGGTGATCGAGGATCTGCCCGATCTGTCGGGTTATCAGGTCTACGCATGCGGCGCGCCGGTGATGGTGGAGTCGGCCCAGCGCGATTTCACGCAGCATCACGGCCTGCCCGAAGACGAGTTCTACGCGGACTCGTTCACGAGCGCCGCCGATCTGGCGAATCCGGTTTAAGACACGGCGAGGCGGGTCGTTGCGCGCGCAATGCCCCGCCATAACCGGCAATACCCCGCAATAACCAGCCGCCGCGCCCCGCCGTCACGAAAATTTCTTCGCCGCGCGGCACATTGACGGTTTACATCGCCGATCCGCTTGTCGTATTCTTGCGCCCATGAACCGCATCCTGTCCGAACTCCGACGTCGCCGCTCGCCCCATCTTTAGGGCCTGGCTTAGTCGCGGACGCGCGTTGCAAAGGGTTTCATCCCCACAGCGCACAGGAAGTTCGAATCACGAAAGCCACGGCCAGCCCGTGGCTTTTTGTTTTTCTGCCGTATCGTTATCCACCCCTTTTTGCAGCCTCAACTGCAGCCTCACCGCGGAGCCCGTTGCCATGAATTTTTCCGAGTACCCGATCGAGTCGCTGATGTACATCACCAACCGGCCCGAAATCGTTTTCACGCATGGCAAGGGGTCGTGGCTCTACGACAACGAAGGCAAGCGCTACCTCGACTTCATCCAGGGCTGGGCCGTCAACAGCCTGGGGCACGGCAACGAAGGCATGATCGAAGCGCTCGAAAAGCAGGCGCGCCTGATCATCAACCCGTCGCCGGCGTTCTACAACGAGCCGATGGCGAAGCTCGCCGGTCTGCTCACCGAACATAGCTGCTTCGACAAGGTGTTCTTCGCCAACAGCGGCGCGGAAGCCAACGAAGGCGCGATCAAGCTCGCCCGCAAGTGGGGCAAGAAGCATCGCGACGGCGCGTTCGAGATCATCACGTTCGACCACAGCTTCCACGGCCGCACGATCGCGACGATGTCGGCGAGCGGCAAGCCGGGCTGGGACACGATCTACGCACCGCAAGTGCCGGGCTTCCCCAAGGCCGATCTGAACGACATCGCTTCGGTCGAAAAGCTCATCACCGGCAAGACCGTTGCCGTGATGCTCGAGCCGATCCAGGGCGAAGGCGGCGTGATTCCCGCCACGCGCGAATTCATGCAGGAACTGCGCGCGCTCACGAAGAAGCACGGCATCCTGCTGATCGTCGACGAAGTGCAGACCGGCTGCGGCCGTGCGGGCACCCTGTTCGCCTACGAACTCTCGGGCATCGAGCCGGACATCATGACGCTCGGCAAGGGCATCGGCGGCGGCGTGCCGCTCGCGGCGCTGTGCGCGAAGAAGGAAGTCTGCGTGTTCGAAGCGGGCGATCAGGGCGGCACCTACAACGGCAATCCGCTGATGACGGCGGTCGGCTACTCGGTGATCTCGCAACTGGTCGCGCCGGGCTTCCTCGAAGGCGTGCGCGCCCGCGGCGAATACCTGCGCGAAAAGCTGCTCGAACTGTCGGCCGAACGCGGCTTCCAGGGCGAGCGCGGCGAAGGTCTGCTGCGCGCGCTGATGCTCGGCAAGGACATCGGCCCGGAAATCGTCGAAAAGGCACGCGTCATGCAGCCGGACGGTCTGCTGCTCAACGCGGCGCGCCCGAACCTGCTGCGCTTCATGCCGGCGCTCAACGTCACGAACGAGGAAATCGACCAGATGATGGCGATGCTGCGCAACATCCTCGATTCGCTGTAAGCCAGGGAAATCCACGCGATGTCCGCCACGCCGATGACGTCCATGACGATCCGCGCGTTCGAGCCGGCCGATACCGACGCCGTGCTCGCGCTCTGGCTCCTCGCTTTCCCGGAGTACAACGACGCGAGCCGGCCGCATCGCAATCCGCGTCTGTCGATTGCGAACAAGCTCGGCACGCAGCCGGAGCTGTTTTTCGTCGCGGTCGATGACAACGGTGCGGTGGTCGGCACGGCGATGGCGGGTTACGACGGACATCGCGGCTGGCTCTACTCGCTGGCCGTGGCGCCGCAGGCGCGGCGTCTGGGCATCGGCACACGGCTGGTGCGCCATGCCGAAAGCACGCTGGCGGCGATGGGCTGCCTCAAGCTCAATCTCCAGGTGCTCAGCGACAAGCCCGAAGTGATCGCGTTCTATGACGCGCTCGGTTATCGGGCCGATGCCGTCGTGAGTCTGGGCAAACGGCTGGGCGTGCAGGAGCCCGAAGCGATCGCCTGAGGCAAGCGTCGGCAGTACGCACGCGATAAAAAAGCCGCATGAGCATTACGCTCATGCGGCTTTTGTACTTCTGGCGCTCGGGTCAAAAAGACCGTTTCAGATCATTCACCCAGATACGCTGCCCGCACCTTCGGATCGTCGAGCATCTGCTTCGCGTCGCCTTCCATCGTGACGAGACCGGAGTCCATCACGTAGCCGCGATTGGCCGCCTGCAGCGCCAGACGCGCGTTCTGCTCGACCAGCAGCACGGTGATGCCTTCGCTCGAAATCGTGCGCACTACTTCGAAGATCTTCTCGACCATGATCGGCGAGAGACCCATCGACGGCTCGTCCAGCAACAGCAGCTTCGGACGGCTGATGATCGCGCGCGACATCGCCAGCATCTGCTGCTCGCCGCCCGAGAGCGTGCCCGCGAGCTGCGTGGCGCGTTCCTTCAGGCGCGGGAAGAAGCCGAACATGCGGTCGACGTCCTTCTGGATGCCGTCCTTGTCGTTGCGCAGATACGCGCCCATCTGCATGTTTTCGACGATCGACATGCGCGCGAAGATGCCGCGGCCTTCCGGCACCATCGCCAGGCCTTTCTTCAGCAGCTCGTGCGCGGGGATGCCCTTGATCGACTTGCCCATGTACTCGATGTCGCCGGCCGAGTAAGCCTTCAGGCCCGTGATGGCCTTCATGGTGGTGGTCTTGCCGGCGCCGTTCGCGCCGATCAGCGTGACGAGTTCGCCCTGCTGGACCTCCATGTCCACGCCCTTCACTGCCTGGATGCCGCCGTAATTGACCTGCAGGCCCTTGATTTTCAACATCGGTGTAGACATCAGTGAACTCCCGCGCCCAGATATGCTTCGATAACCTTCGGGTCCTTCTGCACGTCCTGCGGCAGACCTTCGGCGATCACCTTGCCATAGTCGAGCACTGTCATGCGGTTGCACAGGCCCATCACCAGTTTCACGTCGTGCTCGATCAGCAGGATGGTCTTGCCATCGGCGCGGATCTTGTCGAGCAGGCGCGTGAGTTCGACCTTCTCGGTCGCGTTCATGCCGGCGGCCGGTTCGTCGAGCGCGAGCAGCTTCGGATCGGTGGCCAACGCGCGCGCGATTTCCAGGCGGCGCTGGTGGCCGTATGAGAGATTGCGCGAGGTGTAATCCGCGTACTGCGCGATGCCCACGTATTCGAGCAGTTCGAGCGCGCGTTCCTTGATCTCGCGCTCTTCCTTGCGCTCCGAAGGCGTCTGGAACACCGCGCCCAGCAGGCCGTGCTTCGTCCGCACGTGACGGCCGACCATCACGTTTTCGAGCGCCGTCATGCCGCCGAACAGACGGATGTTCTGGAAGGTGCGCGCGATACCGGCTTTCGCGACCTGGTACACGGCGGTCGGCGTGTAGGCCGTGCCGTCGAGCTTGAACTCGCCCGAATCTGGCGTGTAGAGACCCGTGATCACGTTGAAGAACGTGGTCTTGCCGGCGCCGTTCGGGCCGATCAGGCCGTAAATGGTGCCTTCCTCGATCTGCAGGCCCACATCGGACAGCGCCTGCAGGCCGCCGAAGCGCTTGTTCACGCCGCTCACGGAGAGGCGGATTTGCTTGTTGCTCATATGTGTGGCCCCCTTAAGCGCGCACCGGCTTCTTGCTGCCGCGTTTGGCGATCTTCGCGATCTTGTCTTCGTGCTTCGGCGCGGGCCAGAGGCCTTCCGAGCGGTACAGCATGATCACGACCATGGCGAGACCGTAGAGCAGCTGGCGAATGACTTCCGTATCGACGATCTCGTGACCGAAGATGGCGTTCTGCAGCGGACCCATGGTCGAGCGCAGGAACTCGGGGAAGATGGCGAGCAGCACGGCGCCCAGAATCACACCCGGAATGTGGCCCATACCGCCGAGCACCACGCAGGCCAGCACCACGACCGATTCCCAGAACGTGAACGATTCCGGCGACACGAAGCCCTGGAACGAACCGAACATCGCGCCCGACAGACCGCCGAACGACGCGCCCATCGCGAAGGCCAGCAGCTTGACGTTACGCGTGTTGATGCCCATTGCCTTGGCGGCGATTTCGTCCTCGCGGATCGCGGCCCATGCGCGGCCGATACGCGAGTGTTGCAGACGCGTACAGACCCAGATCACGAACAGCGCGCACACCACGAACGCGTAGTAGTACATGTACACCGACGGGAACGAGAAGCCGAAGAAGGTGTGCGTCTGCGAGAGATTGAAGCCCGCCACCGTCAGCGGATCGATCCCCGTGATGCCCTTCGGGCCGTTGGTGATGTTCACCGGACGGTCGAGGTTGTTCATGAAGATACGAACGATTTCCCCGAAGCCCAGCGTCACGATCGCGAGGTAGTCGCCGCGCAGTCGCAAGGTCGGTGCGCCGAGCAGCACGCCGAACAAGGCCGCGAGCGCCATCGCGCACGGAATGATGACCCAGAACGGCGCATGCAGGCCGTTCGGGAACATGTGCGCGATCCACTCGAACTGCGAGGTCAGGTGCGGCGAGGACAGCAGCGCGGCAACGTAGGCGCCCACCGCGTAGAACGCGATATAGCCCAGGTCCAGCAGACCGGCGAAGCCCACCACCACGTTCAGGCCCAGCGCGAGCATCACATAGAGCATCGCGAAGTCCAGCACGCGCACCCAGTAGTTGCCGCCCGTTGCGCCCACCACCATCGGCAGGGCGATCACGAAAGCCGCCGTGAGAATGCCCACGGTCAGCGTCTTCGTCATGTTCTTTTCGGGGATGAGCGTCGTCGACGGCTCGATCGGTTGAATGGAAGTCATGTTGTTCTACCCCCTCTTATGCGCGGTCCGCGACACGTTCGCCCAGCAGCCCCGACGGACGGAACACGAGCACGACGATCAGCACGACGAATGCGAAGACGTCCTGATAGTTACTGCCGAACACCCCACCGGTCAGATTGCCGATGTAGCCCGCACCCAGCTGCTCGATCAGACCGAGCACCACGCCGCCGACCATCGCGCCGCCGAGGTTGCCGATCCCGCCCAGCACCGCTGCGGTGAACGCCTTCATACCGGGGATGAAGCCCATGTAGAAGTGCGCGTTGCCGTATTCCGAGGCGATCATCACGCCAGCCAGCGCTGCGAGCGCCGAGCCGATCATGAAGGTGGCCGAAATCACGAAGTTCGGGTTCACGCCCATCAGCGAAGCGTTGTTCGGGTTCTCGGCGATCGCACGCATCGCACGGCCGAGCTTGGTCTTGTGCACGAGCAGCAGCAGGCCGGCCATGACCAGGAACGCGACGATGATGATGACGATTTCAGTCGGCGAGATCACCGCGCCCACGCCGGTTTCGGTCGGCTTGATGACGTTGAGCGGATCGGTCGAGATGAGCTGCGGGAACGGCAGCGGATTGCGGCCCCAGATCAGCATCGCGAGCGTCTGCAGCAGGATCGACACGCCGATGGCGGTGATCAGCGGCGCGAGACGCGGCGCGCGGCGCAGCGGCCGGTAGGCGATCCGTTCGATCGTGTACCCGACGAACGCACAGACCACGGCGGCAATGACCAGCGCGATACATAGCGTGGGGATGTTCCCGAGGCCCGGGAAGTGATTCTGGAGGACCGTGATCGCGGACAGCGCAACCATCGCGCCGACCATCAGCACGTCGCCGTGCGCGAAGTTAATGATGCCCAGAATCCCGTACACCATCGTGTAGCCCAGCGCGATGATGGCGTAGATGCTGCCAAGCACCAGCCCATTCAGGATCTGCTGGATGAAAATATCCATTTAATGCTCCTTTGCCCGTGCGACCGGATTCGCGCTTGTCATCGGCCGGTGGGCGATGTTTTACGGAACCGCAACGACACTCTCGGGTACTGAAGTAAAAGACCGGTAACGGTTGGCCACCTCCGGTTCGCGTTGCCGCTGTGTTGCAGCGGCAGGCTCGCCAGGGCGGATGCAAAAACGGCACCGTCGGATGGTTCGGTGCCGTCGGGTTCAACTACCTGTCACGTTCGCTGCGACGCGCACGTTACGAGCCTTGCGGCCAGCCACGTTTGCACCATGCGTCATGACTCCCTTTCCCGGGCGGCCCACTGCACCTGCGGACACGGCGTCAAGCGACGCTGTGGAGCCGCGCAGTACGGCGGGCAAACCGGCTGACAGATCTTGAGTCGAAGCCGCGCCACCTTTTACGGCAACATCGGCGACAACTTTTGGGTCCGTTACGAAATCCACTTTTGCGGGTTTCGCGGCGCTGCTGCTACATGCAACATGCGTGCCAGTTTTCATGACTACAGAGGCGATTGCGATTCCGGTCGGCTCGGCAGCATGGCCCTGCTTCAGGCCCATGTGGCTGAAGCGCCTTTCCCCAAGGCGCTTCCGTCCGTTGTCATCGTCGTTTCCGGATCGCATATCGGTTTCCTCCGGGAGCGCAACGGTCATCGATGTCGCACTCATGCCCGTTCGGGCACCACAGGAGAACCACGCGAGGCGTGGCGCAACCGCAGGTGCCGACGACGCGGCAAAAGCAAACTCGAATTGCATTAAACAGGTCTCCTGCGCCTTCCGAAATGCTTGTCTGGTGGGCCTCGCACGGATGTCCGGCCCTCAGAACGCGCGCATTGTAACTCCAATTATGCAGCCGGCAATATTGTTGAACCGACAGGGTTTTCCTGCATTGCAACCACTCCCTGAAAGAAGAAGCCGTCAGAGGTTGCACCTTTGGTTGCGCCGCATTTTCGTGCATCAGTTGCACCAGAATTCGCCGCAATTCGCATCAAGTGTTGCGGGCGTGCGCCGCTACGCCTTATGGGGCGGGCATCGCCTGTCTGAGGGTGAGCATTTAAATGGGTATTGAGTGACAGCACCGCTTTGGTGCAGATGAATTATTCAGGACTCCGATGACCCCATTAAAAGGGGTCACACCACCGAAATCCACCCTGCCCTATAGCGAAAACACTAATACGAACAGGGTGTAGCAACGCGGTTCACCGCACATTTCCGATGATGGAGCCCCATTTATTGAGCGGCCCGCGCTTCGCCTTCCTGGTGCGCGGGCAATAAAAAAGCGCGCCATCGGCGCGCTTTTAGGGGAGCGGCAAAGCGCCTGTCGATCTGCCTGCCTCAGGCAGGCTGACCCAGGCCGCGCGGCAACGGGAACGCGATGTTCTCTTCGATGCCATCGAGCGCGCGCACGTTGCGCACGCCCAGCTCGTTCAGACGCTGGATGATCTGCTGCGCGAGCGCCTCGGGCGCCGAAGCGCCAGCCGTCAGGCCGATACGGCGCTTGCCTTCGAGCCAGGCCGGATCGATCTGGTCGGGCGCGTCCACCATATAGGCAGGAATGCCACGCTTTTCCGCGACTTCGCGCAGACGGTTCGAATTCGAGCTGTTCGGGCTGCCCACCACGATCACGACGTCGCACTGTGGCGCCATGAACTTGACGGCGTCCTGACGGTTTTGCGTGGCGTAGCAGATGTCCTGCTTCTTCGGCTCGCGAATCGCCGGGAAACGCGTCTTGAGCGCGGCGATGATGTCGGCCGCATCGTCCACGGAAAGCGTGGTCTGCGTGACGAACGCCACGCGTTGCGGATCGCGCAGCGTGAGCGCCGCGACATCGGCGATATCTTCGACGAGATACATGCCCTCGCCCACCTGGCCCATCGTGCCTTCGACTTCAGGATGGCCCTTGTGGCCGATCATGACGATGTCGAGGCCTTCGTCGCGCATCTTCGCGACTTCGACGTGCACCTTGGTCACGAGCGGACAGGTCGCGTCGTAGACGCGCAGGCCGCGCGATTCGGCGTCGGCGCGCACCGCCTTGGAGACGCCGTGCGCACTGAAGATCACCGTGTTGCCGGACGGCACTTCATCGAGCTGCTCGATGAAAATCGCCCCTTTCTTGCGCAGGTCTTCGACGACATACGCGTTGTGGACAATTTCGTGGCGCACGTAGATCGGCGCGCCATGGATCTGGATAGCCCGTTCGACGATCTCGATGGCGCGGTCGACACCGGCGCAGAAACCGCGCGGCTGGGCTAGCAGAATTTCAGCGTTGGCGAGAAAGGACGTATCCGTGGTCATGGGCTTTCTTTACAGGATTCCAATGATTTGCACTTCGAACGCAACCGCCTGGCCAGCGAGCGGGTGATTGAAATCAAAGAGCGCGGAAGTCTCGTTGACTTCCTTGAGCACGCCGGCGTAACGGTCGCCGTTAGGTGCGTTGAATTCGACGAGGTCGCCAGGGCGGAAGCTTTCACCGATCACCGCATTGTCGCGCAGCGTTTTGAGCGAGATGCGCTGGATCAGGTCGGGATTGCGCTGACCGAAGGCGACACCCGGTTCTAGCTGAAAGGTGGAGTGGTGCCCAACCTTCAGACCCCGCAGAATGTCTTCAAGCGGCGGCGCGAGCTGGCCGGCGCCCAGCAACAGCGTGGCGGGCCGGTCGACAAAGGTGTTGACGATCTCGGTGCCATCGGCGAGCGAAAGCCGGTAGTGCAACGTGACGTGGGAACCGGGTTTCACCTCGGAGATGTCGATGATGCTCATGCGGTACTCATTTTCGTCTGGGCGCGCCCGCCGCGCGTGCTCGCCCCAAGCGCCCGAAAGGGCCGGCCCGGCCGCCTGGCGTTCCAGCGGTCGGAAAACGCCTATTGTAAGGCACATAGATCATCGACGGACGCCGCGCGCAAGGCGTGCCCCGCCGGTCTTGAGGAGGTCGAATGTTCGAAATCGCCTGTGACAAACCGCATCGGGGCAGCGAGGCCGCGAGCGCGAATCCCCTGCCGCCGTTGCCGCCCTTGCCGGGCCTGAAACCCGCGACGCCAGTGGGGTCTGAGGCGCCTTTGCCTTCGGTGTCGTTCGCGCCGCCCGAACCCGGCGTGCCGCGCCGCCTCGCCATGCCGCGCGAGCGGCTGCGCGAAGCCGGCCCCGGCTCGCTCTCCGACCTCGAACTGGTCGCGCTGCTGCTCGGCTCCGGCCTGCCCGGCCACGATGTCTTCGATGTCGCGCGCTCGCTGCTCAAGCACTTCGGCTCGCTGCGCGCGATGCTCGACGCCCAGCGCGAAGAGTTCGAAGGGCTGCGCGGCATCGGCCCGGCCAAGGCGTCGAAGCTCGTGGCCGTGCTGGAACTGGCGCGGCGCGCGCTCGCCGAGCAGATCGAGGAAAAACCGCTGATCGATTCGCCCGGCGCGGTGGACGATTATTTGCGCCTGCTGATCGGCGGGCGCGCCCATGAGGTGTTCATCTGCCTCTTTCTCGATATCCGGCACCGGCTGATCCGCACCGAGGAAAGTACGCGCGGCACACTCACCCGCATGGCGGTGTATCCTCGTGAAATCGTGCGACGGGCGCTGATGCTCAACGCCGCGCACCTGATCGTGGCGCACAACCATCCGTCCGGCGCGGTCCAGCCAAGCGCGAGCGACCGGCGCCTCACCCGGGTTCTGCGCGAAACGCTCGCACTCGTGGATGTCCAGCTGGGCGACCACCTGATCATCGGCACGCAGGAGACGTTTTCGTTTGCCCGCCATGGCCTGGACTGAGGCGTCCAGCCGACACCGCCACCACGATATCCGCAAATTGCGTTTGATTTTCCTGGATTTTTTCTGCTAGAATCGCGGTTTGCCTATTTCCAACCCTGTTCTGAAGCCCTTTGAGGCGTTCCAGGGGAAATACGGCCTGGGTTCGAGGTTGTCTCTCATCCATACGTGAGCGCGCTCTTATTCCGGCCATTTCTCGCCTGGGAAACCTTCAGCGGCTCTCGAACTCCGAATTCCGTAGGAGTGCACTCATGGCACGTGTATGCCAAGTCACTGGGAAAGCGCCGATGAGCGGCAACAACGTTTCCCACGCTAACAACAAAACCAAGCGCCGTTTCCTCCCGAATCTGCAAAATCGCCGTTTCTGGGTTGAAAGCGAAAACCGTTGGGTGCGTCTGCGCATCTCGAACGCAGGCCTGCGCCTGATCGACAAGAACGGCATCGATTCCGTGCTCGCAGACCTGCGCGCACGCGGCGAACTGTAAGGAGTAAATCATGGCCAAGGGTATCCGCGACAAGATCAAGCTCGAGTCGACCGCAGGCACGGGTCACTTCTACACGACGACGAAGAACAAGCGCAACATGCCGGAAAAAATGTCGATCAAGAAGTTCGACCCGGTTGTTCGTAAGCACGTCGAGTACAAGGAAACCAAGATCAAGTAATTGATCCGGTTTCGAGCCTGACGAAGACAAGAAAAGCCCCGCTTCCAGCGGGGCTTTTCCTTTTCCGGCCCAGATTTCGTCATGCCTCTTTCGCACATCGCGTAACAGGCTTTTGCGTGCCGCTTTTCCGTACCTTTTCTGCCTCTCGCCGCAAGTGCGGCTTTTCCTACGCTCCCCTCTCGGAGTATGCTTGCCGCTTCACCCGCCGCCGACGCGCCTACCATGCAACCTGGGCACGCACATGACAGCGGACAGCAGTCAGCGCAGAACAAAAGAGACGGAGAAGCAGGACCATGAATTTCGATGTAGCGATCGTCGGCAGCGGGCTGGCGGGATTGAGCGTCGCCCTGAACCTTGCCGAATCGCGCCGCGTGGTGATCATCGCCAAACGCGCGATGACGGAAGGCGCGAGCGATCGTGCGCAAGGCGGCATCGCCGCGGTGCTCGACTCGGCCGACAGCGTGGAAAACCATGTCGATGACACGCTCGTCGCCGGCGGCGGACTCTGCGACGAAAGCGCGACACGCTATATCGTCGAGCACGGCCGCGCCGCCATCGAATGGCTGATCGCGCAGGACGTGCCGTTCACGAAGGACGCCGCCGCGGAACTGGGCTTTCACCTCACGCGCGAAGGCGGCCACAGCCATCGCCGCATCATTCACGCCGCCGACGCCACCGGCCACGCCGTCGTGCAGACCCTGCTCGAACGCGCGCGCCAGCATCCGAATATCACGATTCTCGAAGATCACCAGGCGATCGACGTCATCACGTCCGACCGCCTTGGCCTGCCGGGCCGCCGCTGCCACGGTCTCTACGCGCTCGACCTGAAAAACGACCGCACGGTGACGATCCAGGCGCCGCACACCGTACTGGCGACCGGCGGCGCGGGCAAGGTCTATCTCTACACGACCAACCCCGACACGGCCACCGGCGACGGCATCGCCATGGCCTGGCGCGCGGGCTGCCGCGTGGCGAACATGGAATTCATCCAGTTCCACCCGACCTGCCTGTTCCACCCGCACGCCAAGTCCTTCCTGATCACCGAAGCCGTGCGCGGCGAAGGCGGCCTGCTGCGTCTGCCCGACGGCACGCGCTTCATGCCCGAACACGATGCGCGCGCCGAACTCGCGCCGCGAGACATCGTTGCGCGCGCGATCGACTTCGAGATCAAGAAACACGGCATCGACTGCGTGCATCTCGATATCAGCCATCAACCGGCGGCGTTTCTCGAAGAGCACTTCCCCACCGTGCTGGCGCGTTGCCGCGAGTTCGGCATCGACATCACGAAAGAGCCGATTCCGGTCGTGCCCGCCGCACACTACACCTGCGGCGGCGTCGTCACCGATCTGGCGGGCCGCACCGATCTCGCGGGCCTCTATGCCGTCGGCGAAACGTCGTACACGGGTCTGCACGGCGCGAACCGTCTGGCCAGCAACTCGCTGCTCGAATGCCTGGTGATCGGCCGCTCGGCGGCTGAAGCGATCGAGGCCGAAGGCTTCGAAGCGGGCGCGCACGCTCCGCTGCCCGATTGGGACGAGAGCCGCGTTTCGGACTCGGATGAAGAAGTCGTGGTCGCCCACAACTGGGACGAACTGCGCCGCCTGATGTGGAATTACGTGGGCATCGTGCGCACGGACAAGCGTCTCGAACGCGCGCAGCATCGTATTTCGCTGCTGCGCGACGAAATCCAGGAGTACTACGCCAACTTCCGCGTCACGCGCGATCTGCTGGAACTGCGCAACCTCGTGGAAGTGGCGTCGCTGATCGTCGAAAGCGCGCGTTCGCGCCGCGAAAGCCGTGGCCTGCACTACAGCCGCGACTGGCCGAATTCGCTGCCCAAGGCGCTGCCGAGCGTGCTGTCGCCGCAGCACGTGCGCAATCGCACGGTGTCGTAAGCGCTCAGGCAACGCCCGCGCAAACGCCCGGCACAATAGAAAAGGCCATCTCTCGCGAGACGGCCTTTTTGCTTTTCAAGCGCAAGCGGGACTTGCCGCTCAGACGATCCGCATCGAGTAGTCGGTTGCGCGCACGTCCTTCGTCAGCGCGCCGATCGACACGCGGTCCACGCCGGTTTCCGCGATCGTGCGCACGGTATCGAAGTTCACGCCGCCCGAAACTTCGAGCACCGCGCGGCCCGCCGTGCGCGTCACCGCTTCGCGCATCATCTCGAACGAGAAGTTATCGAGCAGCACCGAGGTCGCGCCGTGGGCGAGCGCCGTGTCGAGCTGTTCGAGCGTTTCCACTTCGATCTGGATCGGCACGCCTGCGTCGAGCGCGAGCGCCGCGTTCATCGCCGCGCCCACGCCGCCCGCCGCCGCGATGTGGTTTTCCTTGATCAGGATGCCGTCATAAAGCGCCAGACGCTGATTCGCGCCGCCGCCCACGCGCACCGCGTACTTCTGCGCGAGGCGCAGGCCCGGCAGCGTCTTGCGCGTGTCGAGGATGCGGGTTTTCGTGTGCGCGATGGCATCGACGTAACGACGCGTCGCGCTCGCCACGCCCGAGAGCAGCTGCAGGAAGTTCATCGCGTTGCGCTCGGCCGTGAGCAGCGAGCGCGCCGGACCGCGCAGCGAGCAGACCGGCGTGTCCGCCGTCATGCGATCGCCCTCGCGATAGTGCCAGCGCACTTCGATGCGCGGATCGACCTGCTTCACCACGCCGTCGAACCACAGCACGCCGCACAGCACCGCATCTTCGCGCACGATGATGCGCGCGTCGCGCACATCGTCGGCGGGCACGAGACGCCCGGTCTGGTCGCCGCTGCCGACGTCTTCCGCCAGCGCATCGGCCACATTGCGCACAATCGCGTCATCGAACGCCGCGCCGTATTGCGCACGCACTTCGGGCAGCACGGTCGAGACCGCGTTCACTGCCATCAATTCCAGAGCACCCATTTACGCCGGCCCCACTTGAGAGAACAGCGCGGTGTCACGCGCGAGATCGCCGCTCGCCTGCACGCGACGCTTGTGCTCGGCCGCGAACGCCAGCATGCGGTCGATCGGCAGACGCGCACGTTCGCCGATGGCGGCATCGACGAAAATTTCGTTGTGGCCGCGCTCCAGCACATCGGCCAGATTCGCGAGGCCGTTCATGGCCATCCACGGGCAATGCGCGCAGCTCTTGCAGGTTGCGCTATTGCCGGCCGTGGGCGCTTCGATGAAGGTCTTGCCGGGCGCCGCCAGACGCATCTTGTGCAGAATGCCCAGATCGGTCGCGACGATGAAACGCTGCGCGTCTAGCTTCACGGCGGCGTCGATCAGCTGCGTGGTCGAGCCGACCACGTCCGCGAGCGCCACCACGCCTTCGGGCGATTCCGGGTGCACGAGCACCTTGGCATCGGGATATTCGGCGCGCAGCAGATCGAGTTCGACGCCCTTGAATTCGTCGTGCACGAGGCAGGAGCCTTGCCAGAGCAGCATGTCGGCGCCCGTCTTCTTCTGGATGTAGCTACCCAGATGGCGGTCCGGCGCCCACAGGATCTTCTCGCCCTTCGCGTGCAGATCGGCGACGATTTCGAGACCGATCGACGACGTCACCATCCAGTCCGCGCGTGCCTTCACGGCGGCGCTGGTGTTGGCGTAAACGACCACGGTGCGGTCGGGATGCTGGTCGCAGAACGCGGAGAATTCGTCGGCCGGGCAGCCGAGGTCGAGCGAACAGGTCGCGTCGAGGTCCGGCATCAGAATGCGTTTGTTCGGGCTCAGTATCTTCGCCGTCTCGCCCATGAAGCGCACACCGGCAACCACCAGCGTCTGGGCCTCGTGATCGCGGCCAAAGCGCGCCATTTCGAGCGAATCGGCCACGCAGCCGCCGGTTTCGTCGGCCAGCTCCTGCAATTCAGGATCGACATAATAGTGCGCGACGAGCACCGCTTTCTCGCGCTTGAGCAATGCGCGGATGCGCTCCTTCAACGCAGCGCGCTCGGCCATCGAAGGCGCGTCGGGCACCTTCGCCCACGCCTGTCCGACACCGCACATCGCGCCCTGCGGACGGTCGTATTCGACCGCTTTAATCGCCTGACTCATGATCTCCTCTGTCGACCAGGATTGCCGCGCAAGCGGCCTGCCCTGATCCCATGCATCGTTGCTGCCCTGCCAACCGCCGCGGCACCACTTAAATCCGCGGCCCAAAAAGAAAAACCCCGCCAGCGCGGGGTTTTGTGACGTATCTGAATTCTAATGGATTTTCTTCAGATCACGCAGGGTGCATCAGGCGTAGCGGCGCAGACGCGACGCGAATTCCTGCAGCGCCTTGATGCCGCTTTGTTCGGCACGATGGCACCAATCCTGCAGCTGCGTGAGCAGTTGTTCGCGCGAAGCGCTCGAACGATCCCAGATCTGCGCGAGTTCGTTGCGCAGTTCGATGAACGTGCGCATCTTCTGGCTGTTCGCAAAAATCTGCGGCAGCTGACGCTTCTGCGGCTCGTTCAGGCTGGCTTCTTCCTTGGCGACCCACTTGCTGGCGCCGCGCATGATCTTGTACTTCTCGCGCTCGCCCACTTCCTTGAGGTGCGCCAGTTCCTGGCGATAGGCCTGCTTCACGGCCTTGGCGTAGCGCGCCATCACTTCGTAGCGGTTCGAGAGCACGGCCTGCAGCGTTTCGTGGTCGGCGATCAGCTTGCCTTCCTTGGCCAGACGCGGCGTGGGCGCGACCTTCTTGACCTTGGCCAGACCCACTGCCGACATCAGACGGATATACATCCAGCCGATATCGAACTCGTACCACTTGTTCGACAGCTTCGCGGACGTCGCGAAGGTGTGGTGGTTGTTATGCAGTTCTTCGCCGCCGATGATGATGCCCCACGGGAACAGGTTCGTGCTGGCATCCGACGAGTTGAAGTTGCGATAACCCCAGAAGTGGCCCAGACCGTTCACGACGCCGGCGGCCCAGAACGGAATCCACGCCATCTGCACGGCCCAGACGGTCAGACCGAGCACGCCGAACAGCGCGACGTCGATGACCATCAGGATGCTCACGCCGAGGATCGGGAAGCGCGTGTAGACGTTGCGCTCCATCCAGTCGTTAGGCGTGCCGTGGCTGAAACGGCGCAGCGTTTCTTCGTTCTTCGCTTCGGCGCGATAGAGTTCGGCGCCTTCGAGGAACACCTTCCAGATGCCGCGCGTTTGCGGGCTGTGCGGATCTTCTTCGGTCTCGCACTTGGCGTGGTGCTTGCGGTGGATAGCCGCCCATTGGCCCGTCAGCATGCCCGTGGTCATCCACAGCCAGAAACGGAAGAAGTGGCTCGCGATCGGGTGCAGTTCGAGCGCACGGTGCGCCTGGCAGCGGTGCAGATACACCGTCACGCCGACGATCGTGATGTGCGTCGCAGCCAGCGCGCAGAGCAGGATCTGCCACCACGAGAAATGCAGCACCCCGTGGGCGAGAAAATCAAGCAGGGAATTCAACAAGGTTCGTACCCGTGAAACGAAGCGTGCCGGCCCGGGAGCCTTACGCCGTTGTCAGAAAAGTGAAAGCGTTCAGGAGAGTTTGGACGGCATTCTACTAGAACCGTTCCAAGTGTTTGTAACAAATGAAGATTTTTTTCCCTAATGACGTCTGAGTCAACGGCTATGAGGCTGAATTTTAGCCCCTGGAGGCGCTTTGCCGCACCTGATTTGCCCCTCCAGAATCGCCTCAGCCTTTCGGCCCTTTTAGCCTCGATTCGATGGCATCAGCGCGTCTGGGCCGCCCCACTTGCGCCTCCCGCTTCGGCGGTGTTCAAAGCGTCATTCGCGACGACCGGCAGTCCAACCGGCAGGCCCTGACCGATGATCCGCACCTCGCGCTGCGCGAACGGAATCGAAATGCCGTGCTCGTTATATAAGCGCCAGATGTTCAGATTCACGTTCGAGCGCACGCTCGACGTGCCGTTAGCCGCATCGGCGATCCAGAAACCCAGTTCCAGGTTGATGCCATCGGCGCCGAAGCCTGCCAGATATGGGGTCGGGGCCGGATCGTTCAAGACCCGGTCCACGCCCTCGGCGGCGCGCGCGAGCAGCGCCATCGCCTGTTCGATATTCGTGTCGTAGGCCACCTGCACCGCCGCCTTCGCGTAGCCACGCGTCAGATACGACGACTGGTTCTGTACGACATCGGTGATCAGTTTTTCGTTCGGGATCAGCGTTTCCACGCCGTCGAGCCCGCGCACCACGGTGTAGCGCGTGCGGATCTGCGTCACCTTGCCGGCGAGGCCGCTCACGTTGATGGTGTCGCCCAGACGCAACGAGCGGTCGATCAGGATGATGAAGCCCGACACATAGTTGCTCGCGATCTTCTGCAAGCCGAACCCGAGCCCGACGCCCAGCGCGCCGCCGAACACGCCCAGCACCGTAATGTCGATGCCGACGATCGACAGGCTGAACAGAATCGCCGCGAACACCAGCAGCGCACGGCCCACGCGCGCGAGCACGACGCGCAGATTGGCGTCGATGGTCGTGGCGCGCATCAGACGATCTTCGAGCGCCGCGCCCGCCCAGATCGCCACCAACATCGTCACGCAGACCCACAGCACGCCGGTGGCGAGCGACAACAGCGTCACATGCGCCGTGCCGATGCGAAAGCGCACGCTCTCCATCCACGCGAGCACGTCGTCCTGAATGCCGAGCACCGTAAACAGCATGCCGAGCCAGACGATCAACGACACCAGCTTTTCGGCGATCGAGAGCCACGCGTGCGTCTGACCGTCGCGGCTGAACACGCGCCGCGCGAAGAAGAACGCGATGTAAATCAGCCCGATGCCGAACAGCGGCACGAGGGCCAGATTCAGCAGCGAGGTGTGGATGAAGTTGCTGGATATCTCGCGCGTGGCCCAGACGCAGCCCGCGCCGATCAGCGGAAAGAGCGCGCGGGAGAGGCTTTCGGCGCCGAAGCGCAGCGCCTCGTAGCGGACCTGGCGGCGCGCTTCGAGCGCGTGACGCAACAGCCGCGCGATCAGCCACGCGAGCACCAGCGCGCCGATCAGCACGGCGGCCTGCCAGAGCATGACCGGCTGGCCGAAGTCGCGGATCACGCCGCCCAGCATGTGTGAGAACAAACGGTTTTCCATCATGAGCGCTTTCGCGTCCGGTAATTCTGGTGAATCAAGTCCTGCTTCGAGTTCCGTTGCCAGAAACGACGACCCAAGCGACGCGGGGCCGCCCGGTCTGCACCGGACGGCCCCGCGCGCCTGCCAGCCGAACTTTTCAGCGCGGCTGGCTGCAACGCTGAAGCTTATTCGAGCGCGGCGTCCGGCTCGGCGGCTTCGAGCTGCTGCGCTTTGGCGATCGCATCGGCAGTTTCCGTGGCCGCTGCGGCTTCGTCAGGCGTCGTTTCAGCCTTGGCCTTCTTCGTCTTCGGCTGCGCATCACCGCGACGCTCCAGCACGGCGGCGAAGAAGCCGTCCGTGGCGTGGCGGTGCGGCCACAGCGAGAGGTAATCGCCGGTATCGAGACCCACGCGCTGATCCGCCAGCACCTCACGCGCGGGCACCAGCGCGTAGTCCGGGTGCGCTTCGAGGAACTGCTTCACGACCGCTTCGTTTTCCGCTTCCAGAATGCTGCAGGTTGCGTACACGAGACGGCCGCCGCGCTTGAGCAGACGCGCGGCGCTGGTGAGAATCGACAGTTGCTTGGGCGCGAGTTCCGCGACCGATTCCGGCGATTGACGCCACTTCAGGTCGGGGTTGCGACGCAGCGTGCCCAGACCCGAGCACGGCGCATCCACCAGCACGCGGTCGATCTTGCCGATCAGGCGCTTGATCTTGGCGTCGTGTTCGCTATCGATCAGCACCGGATTCACGTTCGACAGGCCGCTGCGCGCGAGACGCGGCTTGAGCTTGGCCAGACGCTTTTCGGAGATGTCGAAGGCGTAGAGACGGCCGCTCGAACGCATCATCGCGCCGAGTGCGAGCGTCTTGCCGCCCGCGCCGGCGCAGAAGTCCACCACCATTTCGCCGCGGCGCGGCGCGAGCAGCGAACACAGCAGCTGGCTGCCTTCGTCCTGCACTTCGAACCAGCCGTTCTTGAACGCGTCGAGCTTCGACAGCGCCGGCTTGCCCGTCACGCGCACGCCAAACGGTGCGAACGGCGTTTCAGCGCCTTCGATGCCCGATTCCGACAGCGCGCGAATCAGTTCTTCGCGGTTCGCCTTGATCGGGTTCGCGCGCAGATCCAGCGGCGCCGGGTAGTTCAGCGCGGCGGCCAGTTGAGCGAGCTCGGCGGCGTCGAAGCGCGAATCCAGCGCCTTGACGATCCAGTCGGGCAGGTTCAGCTGCTGGCGCAGCGGCAGGCTCGCCGGGTCGATCTTCGCGACGTGCTCGAGCCAGCTGGCTTCGGCGTCCGACACAAAGGGACGAATCGCGTTGCGGCCCGCCGTGGCCATCAGGCCGAGCAGCGTGAGACGTCGCGTCGGGTTGCCCGTACCGCTTTCGGCCAGATGCGCGAACTCCATGCGACGGCGCAGCACCGCGAACACGGCTTCGGCGATCACACCGCGTTCGGCGTGGCCGAGCTTCGGATGCTCGCGGAAGAAACGGCTCGTCGCCGCGTCAGCGGGACCCGTGAATTTCAGAACGTCGGCAAGCAACGTCTCAGTTTGTCCAATCAAAAAACCATGCAGCCTCATGCGCCCTCCCCGGCGGTGTGTGCTTGTGCTTCGTTTGCGTCGTCAAGGAAGAGCCATTGCGGCTCGGGTGCTGCGAGCGTCACGCGCTCGCCGTCGAGCGCGAGGCGCCCTTCGACGAACCAGCGCACCGCACGCGGATACATCTCATGTTCGGTCTTCAGTACGCGCGCAGCGAGCGCGGCGGCATCGTCGCCCGCCCGCACCGGCACTGCCGACTGTGCGACGATCGGCCCATGGTCGAGCGTGGGCGTGACAAAATGCACCGTCGCGCCGTGGACGCGGCAACCCGCGTCGAGCGCCTGCTGGTGCGTCTTGAGGCCCGGAAAGCTCGGCAGCAGCGACGGGTGGATGTTAAGCATCCGGCCCGAATAATGCTGGACGAAGCCTTCCGTCAGCACGCGCATGAAGCCGGCGAGCACGACGAGGTCCGGCGCGTAGCCGTCGATGGTTTGCGCGAGCGCCGCGTCGAAGCTGACCCGATCAGGATACTGGCGGTGATCGACGACCGCCGTGGCGATGCCATGCGAGGCTGCGAACGCAAGCCCCGCGGCATCCGGGCGGTTGGCAATCACGGCGGCGATGCGCGCCGGCCAGGCTTCGTGCGCGCAGGCGCGCACGATGGCTTCCATGTTGCTTCCCCGTCCCGAAATCAGGATGACGAGATTTTTCATCCGCGGATTTTATCATTGGGCGGCACTCCTCACGCTCGGGCGGCGGCGATCGGCGTCGCGTGCGTTTATAATCTCCTGTTCCGTCGCGGCTAATCGCCGCCGAACCAGTCACATTCGTGGTCTCATTCGGTCAAATTCAGGACGCCAGGCTGGCGTCCGCTCAGGTCCCGTTATCGTGAGAGTCTTCCGCGGTCTTCCCAATGCCGAAAGCCGCGCGCCCTGCGCGCTCACCATCGGCAACTTCGACGGTGTCCACCGCGGGCATCAGGCATTGCTCGCGCGCGTGCGCGAAGCGGCCGACGCGCGCGGCCTGCCCGTCTGCGTGATGACTTTCGAACCGCATCCGCGCGAGTTCTTCAATCCTGCGAGCGCCCCGCCGCGCATCGCCATGCTGCGCGACAAGCTCGAAGCGCTGCGCGAGAACGGCGTGGACCGCGTGGTGGTCGAGCATTTCAACCACACCTTCGCCAGTCAGTCGCCGGACGATTTTGTCTCGCGCATCATCGTGGGCGGCCTGCACGCGCGCTGGATGATGATCGGCGACGACTTCCGCTACGGCGCGAAGCGCGCGGGCGATTTCGCCTCGCTGCAGGTGGCGGGTGCGGAACATGGTTTCGAAGTCGAGCAGATGGCTACCGTCGCCGATCCATCCGGCGTGCGTATCTCCAGTTCCGCCGTGCGCACGCAGCTCGCGGCCGGCGATCTGGACGCGGCGCGCGCCTCGCTGGGCCGCGGCTATGAAATCAGCGGGCACGTCACGCACGGCCTGAAGCTGGGCCGCGACCTGGGCTTCCCCACGCTGAATCTGCCGATCGGCCACAAGCGCCCCGCGCTCAAAGGCATTTTCGTCGTGCAGGTGCATGGCATCGCCGATCATCCGCTGCCCGGCGTCGCCAGCCTCGGCCTGCGCCCGACGGTGGACGATTCGGGCCGCGTGCTGCTCGAAGTGCATCTGCTCGACTGGCATGGCGACGCCTACGGCAAGCTCGTACGCGTCGAGTTCCTCAAGAAATTGCGTGACGAGGAGAAGTTCGCCGACCTCGAAACGCTGACCGCCGCCATCGCGCGCGACGTGACGCATGCCCGCGCGTGGTTCGCCGCGGCGGGTGTCGACGCGAGCGCGGATACACCCGGCGGACGTTCCACCGGTTTCGCCACCTCGGCGACCGACCGAATTAGGTGACTTGCGGTCCACGGGCGCCGCGCCGGCTTCTGCACTTTCTGCCAGCGCGACATCCGAACGGACCGCTTCGCCCCTTCGCGCCACGCGGCCTGTGCCGCACATGGCGCGCGAGGCGACGGTTGCGCGGCCTGGCCGCAATGCTGACGCCGTGCATCCCCGAATTCACCGTGATATCACCATGAGCGACAAGAAAGCATCCTCCGGCAAGCCGCAGAAGTCCGAATCGAAGTACCCCGTCAACCTGCTCGATACCGCGTTCCCGATGCGCGGCGATCTGCCAAAGCGCGAGCCGCAATGGGTGAAGGAGTGGGAAGAAAAGGGGCTCTACAAGAAGATCCGCGCCGCTTCGAAGGGCCGCAAGAAGTTCATCCTGCACGATGGCCCGCCGTATGCGAACGGCGACATCCACCTCGGCCACGCGGTGAACAAGATTCTCAAGGACATGATCGTCAAGGCGCGCAATCTGGCGGGCTATGACGCGGTCTACGTGCCGGGCTGGGATTGCCACGGCATGCCGATCGAAATCCAGATCGAAAAGCAGTTCGGCAAGTCGTTGCCCGCGCAGGAAGTGATGAAGAAGGCGCGCGAGTACGCCGCCGGCCAGATCGAAACGCAGAAGGCGGGTTTCAAGCGCCTGGGCGTGCTCGGCGACTGGGACAACCCGTACAAGACGATGAATTTCGCCAACGAAGCCGGCGAAATCCGCGCGCTCGCGAAGATCATCGAAAAGGGTTACGTGTTCCGCGGCCTGAAGCCGGTGAACTGGTGCTTCGACTGCGGCTCGGCGCTGGCCGAAGCGGAAGTCGAGTACAAGGACAAGACCGATCCGACCATCGACGTGCTGTTCACGTTCGCGCAGCCCGCTGAAACGGCTGCGGCGTTCGGCCTGCCCGCGCTGCCGCGCGAAGAAGGCGGCATCGTCATCTGGACCACCACGCCCTGGACGATCCCGTCGAACCAGGCGCTCAACGTGCACCCGGAAATCGAGTACGCGCTGGTCGACACGCCGCGCGGCCTGCTGATTTTCGCCAAGGAGCGCGTCGAAGCCTGCCTGAAGGACTTCGGTCTCGAAGGCACGGTCATCGCCACGACGCTGGGCGACAAGCTCTCGGAACTGCGCTTTAACCACCCGCTCGCTTCGGCGCACGAAGGCTACGCGCGCACCTCGCCCATCTATCTGGGCGACTACGTGACGACCGACACCGGCACCGGCATCGTGCACTCGGCGCCCGCCTACGGCGTGGAAGACTTCGTGTCGTGCAAGGCGCACGGCATGGTCGACTCGGACATCATCAGCCCGGTGATGGGCGATGGCCGCTACGTCGAATCGCTGCCGCTGTTCGGCGGCCTGTCGATCTGGGACGCAAACCCGAAGATCGTCGATGCGCTCGACGCCGCCGGCACCCTGCTGCGCAGCGAAAAGTACCTGCACAGCTACATGCACTGCTGGCGCCACAAGACGCCCATCATCTACCGCGCCACCTCGCAGTGGTTCGCGGGCATGGATGTCACGCCCAAGGACGGCGGCAAGACGCTGCGCGAAACCGCGCTCGAAGGCATCGAAGCCACCGCGTTCTACCCGTCGTGGGGCAAGCAGCGCCTGTTCTCGATGATCGCCAACCGCCCGGACTGGACGCTCTCGCGCCAGCGCCAATGGGGCGTGCCGATGGCCTTCTTCGTGCACAAGGAAACGGGCGAACTGCATCCGCGCACGCTGGAGTTGCTCGAAGAAGTCGCGAAGCGCGTCGAACAAAGCGGTATCGAAGCCTGGCAGACGCTCGACCCGCGCGAACTGCTCGGCGACGACGCCAACCTGTACGAGAAGAACCGCGACACGCTCGACGTGTGGTTCGACTCGGGCACGACGCACTGGCACGTGCTGCGCGGCTCGCACGCGGAAGAACTGCAATTCCCGGCCGACCTGTATCTGGAAGGCTCGGACCAGCACCGCGGCTGGTTCCACTCGTCGCTGCTGACCGCTTCGATGCTCGACGGCCGCCCGCCGTATAACGCGCTGCTCACGCACGGCTTCACCGTCGACGGCGAAGGCCGCAAGATGTCGAAGTCGCTCGGCAACGGCGTCGATCCGCATGAAGTCGCGAACCGTCTGGGCGCGGAAATCATCCGTCTGTGGATCGCCTCGACCGACTACTCGGGCGAACTGGCGATCTCGGAAGAAATTCTCAAGCGCGTGACGGAAGGCTATCGCCGTATCCGCAACACGCTGCGCTTCCTGCTCTCGAACCTGTCGGACTTCGACTTCGACAAGCACGCGCTGCCGGCCGATCAGTGGCTCGAAATCGACCGTTACGCGGTGGCGCTCACGCACACGCTGCAAAACGACGTGCTCTCGCACTACGACCGCTACGAGTTCCACCCGGTCGTGGCGAAGCTGCAGACGTTCTGCTCGGAAGACCTCGGCGGCTTCTATCTGGACGTGCTGAAGGACCGCCTCTACACGAGCGCGCCGGATTCGGCCGCCCGTCGTGGCGCGCAAACCGCGCTGCACCACATCACGCACAGCCTGCTGCGCATCCTCGCGCCGTTCCTCTCGTTCACGGCCGAAGAAGCGTGGAAGGTGTTCCAGCCGAACACCGAAACCATCTTCACGGAAACCTTCCACGCGTTCCCGGATGTCGCGAACGCGCCGGAACTGATCGCCAAGTGGACGCTGCTGCGCGAAGTGCGCGGCAACGTGACGAAGGCGCTGGAAGAAGCGCGTGTGGCGAACCAGATCGGCTCGTCGCTGCAGGCCGAAGTGCGTATTCTCGCGAGCGGCGCGCGTTACGACGCCCTCACCTCGCTCGGCGACGACCTCAAGTTCGTGCTGATCACCTCGGCGGCGGAAGTCGTGAAGGTGGAAAGCGAAGCCGACGAAGGCGTCGAAGTGGTCACGTCGAAGTACCTCAAGTGCGAGCGCTGCTGGCACTACCGCGAGGACGTGGGCGCGAACGCGGAACACCCGGGCCTGTGCGGCCGCTGCGTGGTGAATCTGTTCGGTAACGGCGAAAACCGGAGCGCCGCATAATGGCCAAAACCCTGTCGAAGCAGGTCAAGCCGAACGGCGCCAATGGCGCCAAGGGCACGCTCGTGCCGTGGCTCGGCATCGCGGTGATCGTGATCCTCGCGGATCAACTCACGAAAATCGCGATCTCGAAGGTCTTCGCTTACGGCGAAGGCCGTGTCATCACGCCGTTCTTCAACCTCGTGCTCGTGTACAACAAGGGCGCGGCGTTCAGCTTCCTCGCGGCGGCAGGCGGCTGGCAGCGCTGGGCCTTCACGGCGCTGGGCGTCGTGGCGGCGCTGGTGATCAGCTATCTGCTCAAGCGTCATGCGGGTCAGCGCATGTTCTGCACGGCGCTTTCGCTGATTCTGGGCGGCGCGCTCGGCAACGTGCTCGACCGTCTGATGTACGGCCACGTGATCGACTTCCTCGACTTCCATCTGGGCGCGTCGCACTGGCCGGCGTTCAACGTCGCGGATAGCGCGATCACCGTCGGCGCCGTGCTGCTGGTGTTCGACGAACTGCGCCGCGTGCGCGGTTCGCGCTAACGCACGCGTGACGCCAAGAGACCGAGGAGACTGGCCTTGAACACCTCCGCAGCCGATCTGGAAAACAAGTCTGGCGAGCTGGCCGGGCGCCATCTCGTGCTCGGCATGTCGGGCGGCATCGCCTGCTACAAGATCGCCGAACTCACGCGTCTGCTGACCAAGGGCGGCGCGACCGTGCAGGTCGTCATGACCGAAGCGGCCACGCAGTTCATCACGCCCGTGACGATGCAGGCGCTCTCGGGCCGCCCCGTCTACACGAGCCAGTGGGACGCCCGCGTGCCCAACAACATGGCGCACATCGATTTGTCGCGCGAAGCGGATGCCATCGTCATCGCGCCCGCCTCGACCGACTTTATCGCCAGGCTCGCCCACGGTTTCGCCGACGATCTGCTCTCGACGCTGTGCGTCGCGCGCGACTGTCCGCTGCTGGTGGTGCCGGCCATGAACCGGCAGATGTGGCAAAACCCGGCCACGCAGCGCAATGTCGCGCAGATCCGCGCGGACGGCATCGAAACGCTCGGCCCCGATTCCGGTCCGCAGGCTTGCGGCGAAGTCGGCGACGGGCGCATGCTGGAGCCGCAAGCCGTTTATGAAGCGATCGTCGCGTTCTTCGCGCCCAAAGTGCTGGCAGGCCGCAAGCTGCTGATCACCGCCGGGCCGACGTTCGAGCCGCTCGATCCGGTGCGCGGCATCACCAATCGTTCGAGCGGCAAGATGGGTTTTGCGCTCGCCCGCGCTGCGCAGCAGGCCGGCGCGGAAGTGCATCTGGTGGCCGGTCCGGTCGCGCTGGAAACGCCCTGGGGCGTGTACCGCGAGAACGTGCAGACCGCGCAGCAGATGTACGACGCCGTGATGCGCGGCGTGCCCGATGCCGATGTCTTTATCGGCGTGGCGGCGGTCGCCGACTGGCGCGTCGATCATGTCGCGGAACACAAGATCAAGAAGACGGCGGAGCAGCGCATGCCCACCTTCTCCTTCGTCGAGAACCCCGACATTCTCGCCTCGGTCGCGGCACTGCCGAATCCGCCGTATTGCGTGGGCTTCGCCGCCGAAAGCGGCGACCTGGAAGTGCACGGCGAAGAAAAGCGCGCGCGCAAGAAGGTGCCGTTGTTGATCGGCAATCTGGGCCCGCTCACCTTCGGTCAGGACGACAATGAAGTCGTGCTGTTCGAAGCCAGCGGTCGCACGCCGCTGCCGCGCGCGGCGAAAGTCACGCTCGCGCAGACGCTGATCGCGGAAATCGCCAAACGCCTGCCGGACACGGGCATCCTGTCCTGAGGTTGTCCTGAAATTGTCTTGATGCACGCGGCAAGGTATCGACCTTGCCGCCCGTAGTTGAAGGAGCAGTCCCGCCATGACACTGCTTTCCGTACTTGACCAGTCGCCCGTGATCGCCGGGCACAGCGCGGCGGACGCCATCGCCGCCACCATCGAACTCGCCCAGCTCGCCGACGACCTCGGCTACACGCGTTACTGGTGCGCCGAACACCACGGCCTGCTGGGCGTTTGCAACCCCTGCCCCGAAGTCATGCTGGCGCGTCTGGGCAGCGTGACGAAGCGCATCCGCATCGGTTCGGGCGGCATCATGCTGCCCTACTACAGCCCGTTCAAGGTCGCCGAGCAGTTCATGATGCTTGAGGCGCTGTTTCCGGGCCGCGTCGATCTGGGCGTGGGCCGCGCGCCGGGCGGCGATATGCGCACGGCACAGGCCGTCGCGGCAGGCGCCTACAATCGCGGCGACCAGTTCGCGCAGCAGGTGCAGGATCTGGTCGGCCTGATGGACGGCACGCTCGCCGACGATCACCTCGCGCAAGGCGTCGTGCTGCAGCCGCAGATCGCCACGCGCCCGCAGCTTTGGGTGCTCGGCTCCAGCGACTTCGGCGGCGAGCTGGCCGCGCAACTGGGCCTGCGTTTCTCGTTCGCGCATTTCATCAACGCGCACTTCGGGCATCTGGTGGCGAATGCGTACCGCGAGCGCTTCCAGGCGGGCCACGAAGCGCGGCCGTATCTGGCCTGCGCCGTGTTCGCGATCTGCGCCGACACCGAAGCCGAAGCCGCCGCGCTGGAAAAAGCCGTCGATCTGCGCCGCGTGCAGATGGCCTACGGCCTGAACGCGCCGATCCCGAGCCTCGAACAAGGCCGCGCGCAGGAATACGGCGAGCGCGAACAGCTCGTGATCGATCGCGAAAAGCCGCGCAGCATCATCGGCACGCCTGAAAGCGTGACGGAACGGCTGCGCACATTGCAGGACCGTTTTCACGCCGACGAACTCGTCGTGCTCACCGTCGCGGGCAGCTACAAGGCACGCCTGCGCTCCTACGAATTGCTCGCCGAGGCGTTCGAGTTATCCCGATAACGCGCCTCGATCCACACTGACTCAACCGCACACCCCATGAAAATCGACGTCAAAATTCTCAACGAACGCATGCGCGACCAGCTGCCCCACTACGCCACGCCGGGCAGCGCGGGCCTCGATCTGCGCGCGTGCCTCGACGCGCCGGTCACGCTCGAACCGGGCGAAACGAAGCTGATCCCGACGGGTCTGGCGATTCACCTCGCCGATCCGGGCTACGCCGCGCTGATCCTGCCGCGTTCGGGTCTGGGCCACAAGCACGGCATCGTGCTGGGCAACCTGGTCGGTCTGATCGACTCGGACTACCAGGGCGAACTGATGATCTCCACCTGGAACCGCGGCCACACCACCTTCACGCTGAATCCGCTGGAGCGTCTGGCGCAACTCGTGATCGTGCCGGTCGTGCAGGCGCAGTTCAATGTCGTCGATGATTTCGAAGCCAGCCAGCGCGGCGAAGGCGGCTTCGGCAGCACGGGCAAGCACTGACTCCCCGTGCCGTTGCGGCAACAAAAAAGCACGCTCTGGAGCGTGCTTTTTTGCTTTTAGCGGGGCGCGCCTAGCCGGGCGCGCCTAGCGGGCCACGCCAGACGTGGCGGCCGGCGTTTCACGTCGCCGATACCAGAGCGTGTAGATGATCGTCAGCACCACGAGGAATGCCACGCCATAGGCCATCGTCATGCGGAATTCCGGCGTGAACGCCGTGCCCACCAGAATGCCGAGCATCAGCAACGCACCCAGCACGCTGGTGAACGGAAAGCCCCACATGCGGAATTTCAGCGGCTCGCCGCCCTGCTTCGCGCGGAAGAAAATCTGCGTCACGAAGATCATCAGCCACGTGAACATCGCGCCGAACATGGCGATCGACATCATCAGCGTGAACGCCGTTTGCGGCCAGAGCGCATTGAGCACGGCTGAAACCGCAATGCCGATGGTGGACAGCGACAGCGCAGCAGTCGGCACACCCTGACGCGTGAGGCGCCCGAACACCGCCGGCGCATAACCCGCGCGCGACAGGCTGAACATCATGCGCGTGGTGATGTAGAGCTGGCTGTTTATGGCCGAGAGCGCGGCCACCAGCACGATGAAGTTGATCGCGCCCGCGGCGTACGGCACGCCGGTTTCGGCCATCACCTTCACGAACGGGCTTTCGTTGCCGCCCGCCTGCGTCCACGGCACGATGGCCAGCATCAGCGCGAGCGTGAGCAGGTAGAACAACACCAGACGCACGACCGTGGCGCGGAACGCGCGCGTGACGGCGCGCTGCGGGTCTTGCGCCTCGGCGGCGGCCACCGCGATGGTTTCCAGACCGAGATAGCTGAACAGCGACACGATCGTGCCCACCCACACGCCCCACCAGCCCTTGGGCAGCCAGCCGCCGTGCGAAGTGTAGTTGGCCACGCCCACACCCGAATCCGCCGGCGCATGCCAGACGAACCACGCGCCCAGCACGATAAAAGCCACGATCGCGGCGATCTTGAGGCTGGAGAACAGATATTCGATAGAACCGTAGGCGCGCACGCTCATCGCGTTCACGACGATCAACGCCGCCGAGAAACCGACGATCCAGTACAGCCCAGGCACATGCGGAAACCAGAACTTCATGTACACGGCGATGGCCGATACCTCGGTGCCCACCGCCAGCACATACGCCGACCAGTAGGCATAGCGCACGAGAAAACCCGCCAGCGGCCCGATGTAGTGCTCGGCATACGCGCCGAACGAACCAGACGTCGGATGCGCCACCGTCATCTCGGCGAGCGCGCCCATCAGCAACAAGGCGATCAGCGCGCCGATCGCGTAGGAAATCAGCACGCCGGGTCCGGCGAAGCTGATCGCGAAACCGCTGCCAAGGAACAAGCCCGTGCCGACCGCACCGCCGATGGCGATCATCGTAATCTGACCGGCGGACAGCCCGCGGCGCAAACCGCGTTCGCGCTCGACGATCGAATCGAACGCACCCTTTTTATCTGAACTCACCTTCACCCTCTACGGCATGCGACCATATCGCCGATAATGCGCGCACGTTTGCCGTCAATCGACGAACTTGCGCGCACAAAACAAAACGGCGCGGACCGTGAAGTCCGCGCCGTTCCGGCTGGCCTGAAGCGGAAACCGCTTATTCTACTTCGACCGCCTCCGGCGGACGCGTGGCCGGTTGCTCGTCGAACGTGAGCAGCACCTTGTCGTCCGCATCCACATCCACGGTCACGCGGCCACCGGTCATGAGCTTGCCGAACAGCAGTTCGTCGGCGAGCGCACGGCGGATCGTGTCCTGGATCAGGCGTTGCATCGGTCGCGCGCCCATGAGCGGGTCGAAACCGTGCTTGGCCAGATGCGCGCGCAGTGCGTCGGTGAAGAGCGCGTCGACCTTCTTCTCGTGCAGCTGATCTTCCAGTTGCATGAGGAACTTGTCGACCACGCGCATGATGATTTCCTCATCGAGCGCACGGAAGCTGATCGTCGCATCCAGACGGTTACGGAACTCCGGCGTGAACAGGCGCTTGATATCGGCCATTTCGTCGCCTTGTTCGCGGCGCGTCGTGAAACCGATGGTCGACTTGTTCATCGTGTCGGCGCCCGCATTCGTCGTCATGATGATGATGACGTTGCGGAAATCCGCCTTGCGGCCGTTGTTGTCCGTCAGCGTGCCGTGGTCCATCACCTGCAGCAGCACGTTGAAGATGTCCGGGTGCGCCTTCTCGATTTCGTCGAGCAGCAGCACGCAATGCGGCTTCTTCGTGACGGCTTCGGTCAGCAGACCGCCCTGGTCGAAACCGACATAGCCCGGCGGCGCGCCAATCAGACGGCTCACCGCATGACGCTCCATGTACTCGGACATGTCGAAGCGGATCAGCTCGATACCGAGCGTGAACGCAAGCTGGCGCGCCACTTCGGTCTTGCCGACACCGGTCGGACCCGAGAACAGGAACGAGCCGATCGGCTTGTCCGTCTTGCCCAGACCCGCGCGCGCCATCTTGATCGAGGCCGACAACGCGTCGATGGCCGGATCCTGGCCAAACACCACGGCCTTCAGATCGCGGTCGAGCGTCTGCAGCTTGCTGCGATCGTCCTGCGACACACTTTGCGCCGGCACGCGCGCGATCTTCGAGATGATCTCTTCGATCTCGCTCTTGCCGATGGTCTTCTTCTGCTTCGACTTCGGCAGGATGCGTTGCGCCGCGCCCGCTTCGTCGATCACGTCGATCGCCTTGTCGGGCAAGTGCCGATCCGTGATGAAGCGTGCCGACAACTCAGCCGCCGCGTTGAGCGCGCCCGACGAATACTTCACGCCGTGGTGCTCTTCGAAGCGCGACTTCAGCCCGCGCAAGATCGCCACGGTCTGCTCGACCGTCGGCTCGATCACGTCGACCTTCTGGAAGCGCCGCGACAGCGCCGCGTCCTTCTCGAAGATGCCGCGATATTCCGTGAACGTGGTCGCGCCAATGCACTTGAGCGTGCCCGACGAAAGCGCCGGCTTGAGCAGGTTCGATGCGTCGAGCGTACCGCCCGATGCCGCGCCTGCGCCAATCAGCGTATGAATTTCGTCGATGAACAGGATCGCGTGCGGACGCTCCTTGAGCTCCTTGAGCACCGTCTTCAGACGTTGCTCGAAGTCGCCACGGTATTTCGTGCCGGCCAGCAGCGCGCCCATATCGAGCGAGTAGACCTGGGCATCGGCAAGGATGTCCGGCACTTCGCCGCGCGTGATGCGCCAGGCGAGGCCTTCCGCGATAGCGGTCTTGCCTACGCCGGCTTCGCCCACGAGCAGCGGATTGTTCTTGCGGCGGCGGCAGAGTACCTGCACGACGCGCTCGACTTCCGACTCGCGGCCGATCAGCGGATCGATACGGCCGTCCTTCGCCATCTGGTTCAGGTTCTGCGTGAACTGGGCGAGCGGGGTTTCCTTCTGACCTGCGGCGTCTTCGGCTTCCGCGCTGGCGTCGCTCGACTTGGCGGACTCGCCGCTGCCGGTCTTCGCGATGCCATGCGAAATGAAGTTCACCACGTCCAGACGCGTGACGCCCTGCTGTTGCAGGTAGTACACCGCGTGCGAGTCCTTCTCGCCGAAGATCGCCACGAGCACGTTCGCGCCGGTCACTTCCTTCTTGCCGTTGGAAGTGGACTGAACGTGCATGATGGCGCGCTGGATCACGCGCTGGAACCCGAGTGTCGGCTGCGTATCGACATCATCCGTGCCGGGCACGGTAGGGGTGTTGTCGTGAATGAAGTTGCGCAGGTTCTGTCGCAGGTCTTCGATATTCGCGGCGCACGCTCGCAGCACTTCCGCTGCTGTTGGGTTGTCCAACAGCGCCAGCAAAAGGTGCTCGACCGTGATGAACTCATGCCGCGCCTGACGTGCTTCCATGAACGCCATGTGCAGGCTGACTTCCAGTTCCTGGGCAATCATGCTTCCTCCATCACACACTGCAGCGGATGCCCGGCCTGCCGTGCGTGGGTAACGACTTGCTCAACTTTGGTCGACGCGATGTCCCGCGTATAGACCCCACAAACACCCCTGCCCTCGCGATGGACCTTCAACATGATCTGCGTTGCGGTCTCGCGGTCTTTATTAAAGTATTCCTGCACGACCATCACGACGAATTCCATCGGCGTGTAGTCGTCGTTCATCAGCACGACCTTGTACATGGAGGGCGGTTTGACCTTTTGCTCCTGCCGCTCCAGTACGGTTGAATCCTGCTTGTCCGGGATAATCGCCATACACCCATTCTAAACAACTCGGACAGGCCCGCAATCCTGCCGAAACCCGACCGGCCGTCCGGTGACGCTGGCTCCGGCGCCCTCATCACTGCGAGCAATCCCTGCGCCTTCCCGTTCCGGGCTCGATCAACTTCGCCCAGATCAGTATCTCGCATGGGCGCCCGGCTGCGGGGCCGGTTCGAATCTTCCTGCCAGCAGCTTTCGGGCCACCGTCGAATCGAGTATCGCACAACCTGCGCGCTCACGTGGGCAGCGCTTACGGGCCTATCGTCGACGCTTTGTCGGCCTGCGCACGCATGCAAACAGATTTCGTGCCACGTGTGCGCCCTGCCTCGCCGCCGTTGCCCTCGCTGCCTTCGCAACCGCGTGTTCCCCATGTGAGTCGATTATGCGACTTTTCAAGATGCGTGGTTCAACGCCATCGTGCGGGTAGGGACAAAAAACGAACCGGATGCGTGCTGAGGCAACGTGTTGCGCGCCGCAGCAGCAATGGCCGCTAGAAAAGCCGGAAAAACCCTGGAAATGCGATCTTTACAACGCGTCCGAGCACGTCTCAAAATATTCTTGACACCAGAATAAAGAGCCTCAACAATCAAGCTGGCACTTTTTTCAACCGCCTTTAATTTCGAAAAAATGCCGTTGGTGAGCTTGTGAGGAGGGGGCGATCGCATTTCGCGATCGTTTAGCTTTTCGAACTGCTCGTGGTAGTGACATGAGTTACAGGGGAAGTTGGTATGGCAACCGGTACGGTCAAGTGGTTCAACGACGCGAAGGGTTTCGGGTTCATCACGCCGGATGAAGGCGGCGAGGACCTGTTCGCTCACTTTTCGGCTATTCAAATGAATGGCTTCAAGACCCTCAAAGAAGGTCAGAAGGTGAGCTTCGAGGTCGTGCAAGGCCCGAAGGGTAAACAGGCATCGAACATTCAGTCTGCAGCCTGATCTGTTCGATATCTGTACCTTGGAAACCCGGCTTCGGCCGGGTTTCTTTTTTGGGCAAACGCTTTTGTTAATGTGGAGTCCGTCGGATTTTTTCGACTGTGATATTCCACACTACGCATTTTGAATAAAACACCTGGCGCAACTCACAATTTTTCACATTGATTTCATTCACGCGTGTTAATGAGGCATTAGATGCGCGCATGAATCGATATGAATCGATGTCATTACGCCGTGCCTCATATCACGCGCAGCGTCCCCATCATGCCGAGGTCCTCATGTTCGAGGATGTGGCAATGAAACATGCGATCGCCCGCCTCGTGCTGAACGGTCGCCAGATGCACACTTTCGCCGGGTTTCACGTTGACCGTGTCGCGCCACGCAAGCAGCGTTTCCTCGATGCGCTGGCCACCCGACTCGCGCGCAAGCACCTGAAACTGCGTGCCGTGCAGATGGAAGGGATGATCCATGTCGGTCTGGTTCGCAATCGTCCAGGTTTCGACTTCATTGCGACGGCTCGTGAGCGTGACGCGCGCGGGATCGTATGACTCGCCATTGATCATGAAATGCATGCCTTGGGGCATGCTGCGTTTCGATGCACCCGACTGGTGCATCGCGTGCATATCCATTTCCTCGCTGAACACCACGGATTTTTTGACGTCCGACGGCACGAGCCGCTCGATCGGGCGCAGTTGCGCCGGTAGCGGCTTGCTCGCTTCCTGTGGCGCGAATTTCACCTGGGCGAGCGTGGCCATAGGCGTGGGCGGCAGGCTGCCGTGTGTCATCGCCATTTTGCGGCGGTCGTATTGCGCCGCGAGCAGGCGTGCAGCCGATGCGCCCTGCCCCGCGCGCACGATCAGCTCGGCACGCTCGCCGGGCGCGAGTAGCAGCGAGCTCACGCCTTCGCGCGGCGCGCCCAGCAAGCCGCCATCGGTGCCGACCTGCGCGAAGGCGCGGCCATCGTCGAATGCCAGCAGCAGATAGCGCGCGTTGCAGCCGTTCCAGACGCGCCAGCGCTCGTCGCGCACGACTTCGATGTGCGGTTCGCGCGCGCCGTTTGCGAGCACGAACTGACCTTCGCGGCCGTTCATCCAGTCCATCATGCTGTTGGCCGGGATCGTGCCGTCGGCGGCCAGTTTCAGGTCGGAGACGAACAGATGACGCTCGGGCCAGGCCGCGAGCGGATCATCGGCGGCGCGCACGACGATCGGGCCCGCCAGCCCGCGAAACACCTGCTCCGCCGACAGCATGTGCGGATGCGGGTGATACCAGTACGTGCCCGCGCTGCCCTTCGGCAAGGTGAAGCGATAGGTGTGCTCCGCGCCGGGTTCGATCGGCTTCGACGGATTGCCATCCTGATCGGGCGGCACGGGCAGGCCGTGCCAGTGAATCGTCGAGGGTTGGGCGAGACGGTTGACGAAGCGGATCTCCACGCGATCGCCTTCGCGCACGTCGATCAGCGGGCCGATCACGGGGCCGCGATGATCGGACGATTGCGCGCCGTCGTACTGCCAGAAGGTGGTGGGCGCAACGCCTGGGAGCAAGGCGCGGGGCGCGGGCTGCGCGATCAGCGTCGCGCGGAAGACGCCGGCTTCGCGGCTTTCGTTCGCCAGTGTGCGCAAGGCGGCCAGCGGTGCGCCTGCGGGCAAGGCGTCAGCGGCGGCTAGCGGCGCGGGCGCGTGGGGCATTTCGGCCGACGTGCCCGACATACCGGCCATGCCGCCCATGCTTCCCATGCCCGGCATGGCCTCGCCCGCCACGGACGCGCGCGCGAACAGCGTCGCCGTTGCGGCGCCCAGCACGCCAGACAAAAATTCTCTGCGTTTCATCGATGAATTCCTCAAATACGTCTACCGGCGCGGCGTGCAGCTTTGGCACGCGGCGCTGGCGTATATCGCTTTCGCACGCGATTCATGCTGGTGCGCGATGGCGTGCGAAGTCTCGTCGAACGATGGATGGCCTGGAGCCTGCGTTCAGACGATCGGAGGAGGCAAAAGAGGCGCGTGCGTAATGCCGGCGCGCAAGGCGGAAACCGGCACGGATGGCGCGTCGTGCGCGCGCGTGTAGTGATCGACGTGCGATGCCAGCGGCAGCGCGCCGCAATGGCTGCCGCAACCCTGACTGCACGAGCCCGCGTGGTGGCAGCAATCGGGGCTATCTTGCTTGTCGTGACGATTGGCGGCGTCGCAATGAATATGCTCCGCCATGTGCATCGCCGGTCCGGCGGTAGCAGATTGCGCGCCGTGCATCATCTGTTCGCACGCGTTCGCGCCGCGCATGCCGAGCAGCGCGAAAACACAAACGAAAAGAAGGCGACACAGAATCGTCATGAGAGAAAAACGACGCGCGATGGATGGACGTCATGATAGCGCAGCCACGCCGATGCCATTCGAATCCGCAAAATCCGAATCCGCACAATTCAGTTCGTCAAACTAAGCAAATCGCCGACAAAGAAAAAACCCGGCAACCGCAAAGGTCCACCGGGTTTTGACGAGTCATCGCGCGGCCAGATCGCGCCCTGACCCAACTCACATATTATCGATCATCACCTGGCCAAACGCCGAGCACGACACCTGCGTCGCGCCTTCCATCAGCCGCGCGAAGTCATACGTCACGCGCTTCTGTTGAATCGACTTTTCCATCGAAGCGATGATCAGATCCGCGGCCTCGGTCCAGCCGAGGTGACGCAGCATCATCTCCGCCGACAGAATCTCCGAACCCGGATTCACATAGTCCTTGCCCGCGTACTTCGGCGCCGTGCCGTGCGTCGCTTCGAACATCGCCACCGAGTCCGACAGATTCGCACCCGGCGCAATGCCGATGCCGCCCACCTGCGCCGCCAGCGCATCCGAGATGTAATCGCCGTTCAGATTCAGCGTGGCGATCACGTCGTATTCGGCCGGGCGCAACAGGATCTGCTGCAGGAAGGCGTCGGCGATTACGTCCTTGATGACGATATCGGCGCCCGTCTTCGGGTTCTTGATCTTCATCCACGGGCCGTCGTCGATCAGTTCCGCCGCGAATTCCTTCTGCGCGAGCGCATAACCGTAGTCGCGGAACGCGCCTTCGGTGAACTTCATGATGTTGCCCTTGTGCACCAGCGTCACCGAGCGGCGTTCGTTGTCGATCGCGTACTGGATCGCCTTGCGCACGAGACGCTCGGTGCCTTCGCGCGACACCGGCTTCACGCCCACGCCCGAGCTTTCCGGGAAGCGGATCTTCGCAATGCCCATTTCGTCGCGCAGGAACGCGATCAGTTTCTTCGCGCCTTCCGAATCCGCCGGCCATTCGATGCCCGCGTAGATGTCTTCCGAGTTCTCGCGGAAGATCACCATGTTGACCTTCTCCGGCGCACGCACCGGCGAAGGCACGCCCTTGAAGTACTGCACCGGACGCAGGCACACGTAGAGGTCGAGCTGCTGGCGCAGCGTCACGTTCAGCGAGCGGATGCCGCCGCCGACCGGCGTCGTCAGCGGGCCCTTGATCGACACGACGTAATCCTTCACGACGTCGAGCGTTTCATCGGGCAGCCACACGTCCGGGCCGTACACACGGGTGGCCTTCTCGCCCGCGTAGATCTCCATCCAGTGAATCTTGCGCTTGCCGCCGTAGGCTTTCTCGACGGCTGCGTTGACCACCTTGAGCATGACCGGCGTGATATCGACGCCCGTGCCATCGCCTTCGATATACGGAATGATCGGCTGGTCGGAGACATTGAGCGAGAAATCCGGATTGACGGTGATCTTCTCACCGCCCGCCGGGACCTTGATGTGCTGATACGGCATGATCAACTCCAGAAGGGGGATCGTCTGTGGAGCGCGAACGGATCGCTATGCGTTAATTTTGCGTGCAGCCTTCGGGCAGCGCGCGGCACACAATCTGCTGCGCGGCGCCCGGTCTGGCCGTTATTCTAGCCCACGCCCTGAACGCCCGTGCCGATGCCCTCAAGCCGCCCGCATCGGCCGATGATGTCTCATGTCTTATATAAGACTCATGACAGGCGGATCGGCGAGATGCTTTAAGATCGCGTCGCTACCCTATTCCTGATTTGCCTTTTGTTTCTTTTGCCATGCGCTTGATCGCCCTCAATAAACCGTTCGGCACGATCTGCCAGTTTTCGCCGCACGAGACCCGTCAGTCGCTGGCCGACTGGGTCAAGACGCCGAACGTCTATCCCGCTGGCCGTCTCGATGCCGACAGCGAAGGCCTGCTGCTGCTCACCGACGACGGCGGCCTGCAATCGCGCATCGCCGAACCGAAGCGCAAGCTCGTCAAGCGCTACTGGGCGCAGGTCGAAGGCGCGCCCGGCGACGACGCGCTGGCCGCGCTCGAACGCGGCGTCGATGTCGGCGACTATGTGACACAGCCGTGTCGGGCACGAAAAATTTCCGATGCCGATGCGGCGCTGCTCTGGACGCGCACGCCGCCGATCCGCTTTCGCGCCGCGATTCCCACGACCTGGATCGAACTCTCCATCAGCGAGGGCAAAAATCGCCAGGTGCGGCGCATGACGGCGGCCGTTGGCTTTCCGACGCTGCGTCTCGTGCGTGTTGCGATCGGCTCGCTCGATATTTTTTCGCTGGGTCTTGCGCCCGGCGAGAGCGTCGATGTGCCCACCGATGCGCCGTGGAAACCCGCCCCGCATGCGCCACGCACGCACAAGTAACTGTTGCACAAGCACTTTTCCTGTTTTTAGCCTGCAAATGCAGGCTAAAACCCTGCGCCTTTCAGTTGCCGCGCATCGTCAAAAAAACGCGAAGCAAATGAAAACTTCGCGTCAACCGACTGTGCGGACCATGCGTTAAACCACGCAGATGCCGCCGAAGCTATCCGGCATTCAGCCTTCAGGGTCCTCGCAGCAATGCACGGTCCCGACCGCTGGCAGACACGAATTGCAAGTTCGCACGAATTTGTCGATCCGACTGTCAACCGAAAGGTGGATGGCACGTTTACCGACCTGATCCAATAACCGGGTCACTTGGTTAATTAACTCAAGCTGAGGATTCACAAAATGAACAAACTGATCGCTGCTCTGGTCGCTGGCCTCTTCGCATCGGCTGCATTCGCACAAGCTTCGGCTCCGGAAGCTGCTTCGGCTGCTCCGGCAGCTGCTGCTTCGTCGGCACACAAGGCTTCGCACAAGAAGTCGCACAAGAAGTCGCACAAGAAGGCAGCAGCGAAGGCTGAAGCAGCTTCGGCAGCTTCGGAGTAAGCTTGTTGTAAGACGTTTCGAAGAACTGCGCTCAGCGCCGATCTTCGCTTCGTTCGAAAGGCAGAGTGTCGCAAGGCGCTCTGCCTTTTTGTTTATGTCGTCTCGACATATCGCTGTTAAAAGCTGTGCGCATGCACGCTGCAACATCGCGGCGCGTCGTCATGCTGCTGCGAGTTTTGACCCGCGCCGACCGACTCGCGTAACATGCGCGGACTAATCCCTACCCAGGAGCTTTCTCGTGCGATTTTCCCTGCGCCCGTTTATCGCGCGTTGCGCGCTCGCCGCTGCGTTTGCCGCCGTCTCGACCTTCACGCTGTCGACGGCGCTGATCAGCACGCCGGCGCATGCCCAGCAGATGCCGCCCGGCGCGAAGCAGCCCGGCGATTTTCCGCGCCTGAAGCTCACGGCCGGCATGTTCGTGATCGACGCCGCCGTAGCCGCGAACGATCAGGACCGCGAGCAAGGTCTCATGTATCGCACGCAGCTCGCGCCTAACGAAGGCATGCTGTTCGTGTTCGGCGAAAACGCCGTGCACTGCTTCTGGATGAAGAACACGCTGATCCCGCTGTCGATCGCCTTCATGCGCGCCGACGGCACGATCACCGACATCGACGAGATGCAGGCCGAAACCACCAACAACCATTGCCCGCGTAATAACGGCGTGTATGCGCTGGAGATGAGCAAGGGCTTCTTCACGTCGAAGGGCATCAAGCCCGGCATGAAGATCGAAGGCCTGCCGCCGATGCAGTAAGCGCGGCATCCGGCGTCGCCGCGCGCGCGCCCTCCGCCTGCCTCGAAAAACCGGCCCCGCTGCGCGCGGCGCCGGTTTTTTTACGTCCGCGCGCCGGCTGGCAAGGCCCGCCGGGCCGCGGCGGCACCGTTACCAGCAAAAGCCACGCGCAAGCGCTATCCTAGTAATCCGCCGCGCGGCACCGGCTCGCCCGATTCCATCCGGGCAAGCCGTCCGCGCGGGCCGCCGGACCGCGCGCAGGCCGCGCCGCGCGCCGCCCGGCACTTTCCATGGCGCGTCTTTCCAAGGAGATCACCGTGCCTCGCAAGACTCCCATCGAGCGCTATCGCAATATCGGCATTAGCGCCCACATCGATGCCGGCAAAACCACCACGACCGAACGCATCCTTTTCTATACCGGTGTGAATCACAAGCTCGGCGAGGTTCACGACGGCGCGGCGACCATGGACTGGATGGAGCAGGAGCAGGAACGCGGCATCACGATCACGTCGGCCGCGACGACTGCGTTCTGGAAAGGCATGGCCGGCAATTATCCCGAACACCGCATCAACATCATCGACACCCCGGGGCACGTGGACTTCACGATCGAAGTCGAGCGTTCCATGCGCGTGCTCGATGGCGCGTGCATGGTGTACGACTCGGTGGGCGGCGTGCAGCCGCAGTCGGAAACCGTGTGGCGCCAGGCGAACAAGTACAAGGTGCCGCGCATTGCGTTCGTCAACAAGATGGACCGCGTGGGCGCAGACTTCTTCCGCGTGCAGCGGCAGATCGGCGAGCGTCTGAAAGGCGTGGCGGTGCCGATCCAGATTCCCGTGGGCGCGGAAGATCACTTCCAGGGCGTGGTCGATCTCGTGAAGATGAAGGCGATCGTCTGGGACGACGAAAGCCAGGGCGTGAAGTTCGAGTACGAAGAGATTCCGGCGAATCTCGTCGCGACGGCGAAGGAGTGGCACGACAAGATGGTCGAAGCCGCCGCCGAAGCCGATGAAGCGCTGCTCGAAAAGTATCTCGAAGATCACGAAAGCCTGACCGAAGACGAGATCAAGGCCGCGCTGCGCAAGCGCACCATCGCCGGCGAAATCGTGCCGATGCTGTGCGGCAGCGCGTTCAAGAACAAGGGCGTGCAGGCGATGCTCGATGCCGTGATCGACTATCTGCCCTCGCCGGTCGATGTGCCCGCCATTCTGGGCCACGACCTGCACGACAAGGAAATCGAGCGTCATCCGAACGATGAAGAGCCGTTCTCCGCGCTCGCCTTCAAGATCATGACCGACCCGTTTGTCGGCCAACTGATCTTCTTCCGCGTCTATTCGGGCGTGGTGGAATCGGGCGACACGGTGCTCAATGCGATCAAGGAAAAGCGCGAGCGTCTGGGCCGCATCCTGCAGATGCACGCGAACGAGCGCAAGGAAATCAAGGAAGTGCGCGCGGGCGACATCGCCGCCGCCGTGGGCCTGAAGGAAGCCACGACGGGCGACACGCTGTGCGATCCCGCCAACCCGATCGTGCTCGAACGCATGATCTTCCCGGAACCGGTGATCTCGCAGGCCGTCGAGCCCAAGACCAAGGCCGACCAGGAAAAGATGGGCATCGCGCTCAATCGTCTTGCGCAGGAAGATCCGTCGTTCCGCGTGCAGACAGATGAAGAGTCCGGTCAGACCATCATTTCCGGCATGGGCGAGCTGCACCTGGAAATTCTGGTCGATCGCATGAAGCGCGAGTTCGGCGTGGAAGCGACCGTCGGCAAGCCGCAGGTCGCGTATCGCGAGACCGTGAAGAACAAGGTCGAGGATGTCGAAGGCAAGTTCGTCAAGCAGTCGGGCGGGCGCGGCCAGTACGGTCACGCGGTCATCACGCTCGAACCGCAGGCGCCGGGCAAGGGCTACGAATTCGTCGATGCGATCAAGGGTGGCGTGATTCCGCGCGAATTCATTCCGGCTGTCGACAAGGGCATCCAGGAGACGCTGAAGGCCGGCGTGCTCGCGGGTTATCCGGTCGTCGATACGAAGGTGACGCTCACGTTCGGTTCGTACCACGACGTGGACTCGAACGAAAACGCTTTCCGCATGGCCGGTTCGATGGCCTTCAAGGAAGCGATGCGCAAGGCCAAGCCGATTCTGCTCGAACCGATGATGGCCGTGGAAGTGGAAACGCCCGAGGATTTCATGGGCAACGTGATGGGCGATCTGTCGAGCCGTCGCGGCATCGTGCAGGGCATGGAAGACATTGCGGGCGGCGGCGGCAAGATCGTGCGCGCCGAAGTGCCACTCTCGGAAATGTTCGGCTATTCCACTTCGCTGCGCTCGCTCACGCAAGGGCGCGCCACGTACACGATGGAGTTCAAGCACTACTCGGAAACGCCGCAGAACGTGGCCGAAGCCGTCATCAACGCGAAGAAGTCGTAACGCGTCTGAGGTCGCACACGAAAGCCCGTCCCCTGCCGGACGGGCTTTTTTTTCGCGCGCGCGGCGAAATTTTGACCATGACACAATGCAGCGACAACGCTGCGCGCGGCTCGCACGACGCAAGCCACCGCAAGGAGACACGACCATGAGTCACGACCACGAACATCATCACGACGATCACCACGATCACGACGAAAGCGCGCCGGTCGACTGGCGCGAGAACGGCGTCAAGGTGATCCGCGGCGATCAACTCGACAGCAACACCGCGCAGACGCCCGGCATGAATCGCGCCGCCGCCATCAACGCCGCGCGCGTGGGTGCGCAGAAGATCTGGGCCGGCACCGTGACGATTCATCCGAACGCGAAGACCGGCGCGCATCATCACGGCGCGCTGGAAAGCGTGATCTACGTGGTGCGCGGCCACGCGCGCATGCGCTGGGGCGAGCATCTGGAGTTCACCGCCGAAGCCGGTCCCGGCGACTTCATCTTCGTGCCGCCTTATGTGCCGCACCAGGAGATCAACGCGAGCACCGACGATCCGCTCGAATGCGTGCTCGTGCGCAGCGACAACGAGGCGGTCGTCGTGAACCTGAACATCGACGCCGTCGAAGCCCCCGAAACCGTCTACTGGGTCGATCCGATCCATCGCCATCCGCACGATCATTGAACGCATGACACAGCCCGCCCAGCGCCTGCTCACCCGCCTGATTCCGCTTTACGCCGTGCTGATCGCCGCGAACCTCGGCGCCTGGGCATGGGCGCTGATCGCCTTTCGCCACTATCCGCTGCTGCTCGGCACCGCGCTGCTCGCCTATGGCTTCGGCTTGCGCCACGCCGTGGACGCCGATCACATCGCCGCCATCGACGCCGTCACACGCAAGCTCATGCAGCGCGGCCAGCAGCCGCTGGGCGTGGGCCTCGCGTTTTCGCTCGGGCATTCGAGCATCGTGATTGCGGCGACCATCGGCATCGCGTTGTCGGCGCTGACTTTGCACGGGCGCTTCGAGCAGTTTCACGAGATCGGCTCGACTATCGGCACGCTGGTGTCTTCAGGTTTTCTGCTGGTGCTCGCGGGCGTGAATCTCGTGATTCTGCGCGATGTGTGGCGGCGTTACCGGCAAGCCGGGCGCGCACCGAATAGCGATGCAAGCACCGCGCTCGCGGCACAGGACATCGCGCCCGCCGGCCTCTTTTCGCGCGCGCTGCGTCCGCTTTTCAAGCTCGTGACGAAAAGCTGGCACATGTATCCGGTGGGCGTGCTGTTCGGTCTGGGCTTCGATACGGCCACCGAAATCGGCCTGCTCGCCATCGCCGCCGCCGAAGCCGGCAAGGGCCTGCCGATGTACTCGATCCTCGTGTTCCCCGCGCTCTTCACGGCCGGCATGACGCTCGTCGATTCCACCGACAACGTCCTGATGGTGCACGCCTACGGCTGGGCCATGGACGACCCCAGACGCAAGCTCTACTACAACGCGAGCATCACCTTTGTGTCCGCGCTGGTGGCGATCGTGATCGGCGGCGTGGAAGCGATCGGTCTGATCGGCGACAAGCTCGGCGCGAGCGGCGGCGTGTGGACGCTCGCGTCAAGCCTCAACGACCGCTTCGGCGAACTGGGCTATGGCATCGTCGCGCTCTTTATCGCCTGCTGGATCGGCTCGGTGCTGTTCCATCGCTGGCGTCGGCCTGCCGCCGCCTCGGGCGCGCTCTGACGCCTCCCGCGCGATAGCGGAGGTTCGCGCCGCTGTCACATCGATTCCGGCGAAAGCGCGGCCATGCGCCGCGCGCGAGCGCAACCCCGCAGAACCCTGGCCTCGTGCCGATCCCGGAAAACGCGTAAACTGGCCTGCCAACCATGGCGATCGCCGGATCGTCGCCAGCTTCATTCGTCGTCAGCCGCACCGCATGCCGCCGTCGTGACCGCTTCCCCCGCTTCCCAGCGGCCACGCCCATCCACGGAACCGCACGGAAATACGCGCCGATGAAACGTCCGCAGTCCAACGTCTCCCCCAATCTCGAATCCTGGCGCGCCAGCGCCGGGGATTACGGCAATCACGCCCTCGACGAATTGCTCGCGGGCCGCCTCACACGGCGCGAACTGCTGCGCTACGCGGGCGTGCTCGGGCTGTCGAGTCTCGCGTTCGCGGGCGGCGGCCTGCTCGCGCCACGCGCCGCGCGCGCCCAGAGCGCCGGCAAGCCCGGCAACCAGACGATCCGCGTGGCGCATCTGATGCCCGCAGGCGCCGTCGATCCGCTCACCGTCACCGATGCGGGCGCGCTGTGTCTGCTGAACCAGACCGGCGAATTCCTCGTCAACGACGACGCCGACGGCCATCTGCAACCGGCGCTCGCGCTCTCGTGGCAACCGAATGCCAAGGCCGATGTCTGGACCTTCAAGCTGCGCCCCGGCGTGAAATTCCACGACGGCCAGCCATTCGGCGCGAAGGACGTGGTGGCCACCTTCGACCGTCTCGCCGATCCGGCCAGCGGCTCGGCCGCGCTTTCGGTGCTCAAGGGCGTGCTCTCGAAGGGCCGCACGAAGCTCGTCGACGAACACACCGTCGCGTTTCATCTGGACGCGCCCAACGGCAACTTCCCCTACTACGTTTCTTCGGACAACTACAACGCCGTGCTGCTGCCCGCCAATTACGCGGGCAACTACGAGAAAAGCTTTATCGGCACCGGGCCGTTCAAGCTCGAAAAATACGAGGCGCGGCGCGGCGCGAGCTTCGTGCGCCACGACGGCTACTGGGGCGACAAGGCGCTGCCCGAGCGCGTGCAGTTCGCCTTCTACGCCGACGAGCAGGCGCAGATTCTCGCGCTGCAAGGCCGTCAGGCCGATGTGATGGGCACCTTCACCGTGCAGGGCGGCATCGGCATTCTCAACAACCCGGATTTCAAGGTGATCGGCGTGCGTTCGAGCGCGCATCGCCAGATCCACATGCGCAACGACGTCGCGCAGTTCAAGGACAAGCGCGTGCGTCAGGCGCTGGCGCTCGCGCTCGATCGCGACGTGATGGTGCGCGGGCTCTTCAAGGGCCGCGCCGTGGTGGGCAACGACAGCCCGTTCGCGCCGATCTTCCCCTCGACGGCCACGACCGTGCCGCAACGCAAGGTCGATCTCGTGAAGGCACGCCAGTTGCTCGCGCAGGCGGGCGTGGGCAATGGCTTCGACGTCACGCTCACGACCGAGAAGTACATGGAGATTCCCGATCTGGCCGTGGTCGTGCAAAACGCGGCCAAGGCGATCGGCGTGCGTATCGCGCTGAAAGTCGAGAGCCAGTCGCAGTATTACGGCGCGGGCACCTACGGCAAATCGGACTGGCTCGACGCGCCGCTCGGCATCACCGATTACGGCCATCGCGGCGTGCCGAACGTGTTCCTCAACGCGCCGCTGACGAGCGGCGGCACGTGGAACGCGGCGCATTTTCGCAACCCGCAGTACGACAAGCTGGTCGCGCAATTCGTGGCGACGCTCGACGTGGCCGCGCAAAAGCAGGTGTCCGCGCAGATCCAGACGCTGCTGCTCGACGAAACGCCGATGATCATTCCGTACTTCTACGACCAGTTGATCGCGCAGCGCACCACGCTGTCGGGCGTGCATTTCACCGCGCTCGCGCAGTTGTATTTCGATCGCGCCACGCTTTCGGGCTGAGTCGTCGCGACGTCATGGGCGCATTTCGCCGTGCGCCCGCATTGGACCCTGCAGCTTTTGCCACACTCATGGCTACACCGCTGACGAAACCGCGCGGCCTGTCTCGACGCCTCACGCCGGGCGGCGGCGCGACGCGCTTTCTCGCCCAGCGCGCCGCGTGGGCGCTCTTCACGCTCTGGCTGCTTTCCGTGCTGGTGTTCGCGGGCGGCCAGTTGTTGCCAGGCGATATCGGCCGCGCCGTGCTCGGCCCGCTCGCCGACGCACGCGCCGTCGCCGCGCTCAATCATCAACTGGGCGCGGACCGCCCGCTGCTCGACCAATACGTCGCGTGGATCGGCCATGCGCTGCGCGGCGACTTCGGCAGTTCGTGGACCTTCCGCCAGCCGGTCGCGCCGATGGTCGGCGACGCGCTACTGCAATCGGCGAAACTCGGCTTTTTCGCGTTTATCGTGGTGGTGCCGCTGGGCATCGGCGGCGGCGTGCTGGCCGCGCTGTACGGCGGACGCTGGCTCGACCGCCTCATCAGCACGCTCGGCCTGTGCGCGAGCGCGGTGCCGGAGTTCGTCTCGTCGATTGCGCTGATTCTCGTGTTCGGCGTGTGGCTGCGCTGGCTGCCGATCGAAGCCGTCGCGCCGCCCGATGCCGGCGTATTCGAAACGCTGCGCCATCTCGTGTTGCCGGTGCTGCCGCTCGTGCTGGTGTTCTTCGGCTATCTCGCGCGGATCGCGCGCGCGGGCATGCTCGACGCGCTCGACGCCGACTACACGCGCACCGCGATCCTCAAGGGCCTGCCGCGTCATACCGTGATCGTGCGCCACGTGCTGCGCAACGCACTGCTGCCGAGCGTGACGGTCGCGGCCACGCAGCTTGGCTATCTGATCGGCGGACTGGTGGTGGTGGAGTCGCTGTTCCGCTATCCGGGCATTGGCTCGCTGATCTACAACGCGGCCAAAGCGAAGGATTTTCCGCTGCTCGAAGCGGGCGTGCTCACGGTCGGGCTCGTCTATACGCTCGCGAATCTGGGCGCGGATCTGCTGCACGCGCTGTTCGATCCGCGCCTGCGCAACCCTGCCAGCCGATGAAACCCGCATGAACGATACGGTATCCGCATCAATCGACGATTCACGCGCATCGGCGAGATTCACGGCCACGTTGCGCCTGCTGCTGCGCTCGCCCGCCTTCGTGCTGGGCGCGCTGATCCTGCTCGCGTGGATCGTCTGCGCGATCGCGGGCGTGTGGATCGCGCCTTACGACGCCTACGCGTCCGATCCGCTCAGCTCGCTGATGCCGCCCGATCGCACGCACTGGTGCGGCACCGACCAGCTCGGCCGCGATATCTGCTCGCGCGTGATCGTCGGAGCGCGCGACATCCTCACGATCGCGCCGCTCGCCACCTTGACGGGCACGCTCGCGGGCGCGGCGCTCGGCCTCGTCACCGGCTATCTCGAAGGCTGGGCCGGCACGCTGGTCGCGCGTGCGCTCGACGCCGTGCTCGCGCTGCCGCTCGTGATCGTCGCGCTGCTGGTGCTTGCGGGCGTGGGCGCATCGAACCTTGCCGTCGTGCTGGTGATCGGCATCACTTTCGCGCCGCTCGTGGCGCGTACCGTGCGTGCAGCCGTGCTCGCGGAACGTCATCTGGATTACGTGAGCGGCGCGCAGTTGCGCGGCGAAAGCGCGCTCTTTGTGATGTTCGCGGAGATCCTGCCCAACGTCTGGCCGCCGATTGTCGTCGAGGCCACGGTGCGGCTCGGCTACGCGATTTTCGCGGTGGCGACGCTGTCGTTTCTCGGCTTCGGCATCCAGCCGCCTTCCGCCGACTGGGGCCTCGCGCTGGCCGAATCGTATGCGCTGCTCGCGGGCGGCGCGTGGTGGACCGTGGCGTTCGATGCGCTCGCGATTGGCTCGCTGGTGGTCGCGGTCAACCTGATCGCCGACAGTCTGCGCGAGGTGCTCGAATCGTGAATCGGCATCATGCTGACAACAGCGCGGGCAAGAACGTGACCAGCAGCGTCGACAAAAACGCGGACCTGCCAGCGGAAAAGCGCCCGGCCCTCGCGACCTTCAGCGCGCCGCGCGCCGACGACGCGCTCGCCCTCGTCGGCCTCACTGTGACCTACCGCGTGCGCGGCCTCGAACGCGACGTGCTCACCGATGTCTCGCTGCGCATCAAACGCGGCGAAGCCTATGGGCTGGTCGGCGAATCGGGCTGCGGCAAATCCACGGTCGCGCTCGCCGCGTTGCGCTATCTCGCGCACAACGGCCGCGTGAGATCCGGGCGCATCGCCATCGCGGGCGAAGACGTGCTCGCGCTCGATCGCGAGGGCCTGCGCCGCTTGCGCGCGCATAAGGTATCGATGGTCTATCAAGACCCGGCGAGCGCGCTCAACCCCACGCTCACGATCGCGCGCCAGTTGAGCGAAGCCTTCGAAGCCGCGGGCGCGAGCGCCGCCGACGCGCTCGCCCAGGCCCACGCGATGCTCGCGCGCGTGCGGATCGCCGATCCGGCGCGCGTGATGGCAAGCTGGCCGCATCAGCTTTCGGGCGGCATGCAGCAGCGCGTGGTGATCGCCATGGCGCTGGCTTCGAACCCTGCCCTGCTGATCCTCGACGAACCCACCACGGGCCTCGACGCCACCGTCGAAGCCGAAGTGCTCGCCCTGGTCGCGCAACTGCGCGCGGAACTGGGCATGGCCGTGCTGCTGATCAGCCACGATCTCGGCGTGATCGCGCGCATGTGCGAACGCGTGGGCGTGCTCTACGCGGGACGGCTGGTGGAAGAAGGCGCGACGCAGGACGTGTTCGAGCGCGCGCGTCATCCGTACACCGTGGGACTGCTGCGCTGCCTGCCGGCGCCTGGCCGCACCAAGGCGCACGGCATGCTCGACACGATCGCTGGCGAACTGCCCGCGCCCGGCACGCTCACGCACGGCTGCATCTATGCGCCACGCTGCCGCCTTGCCGATGCTCGCTGCCGCGAACACGCGCCGCCGCCGCACCGCATGGAAGCCGCGCATGGCGAGCAGATGTCGCGCTGCCACTATCACGAGCGCGCCATCGCGCTGCCCGCCTCGGACGCGGCCAATGCAAGCGATTCGATCGCAGCCGATGCATCGATCGATGCGTACGCAAGCGCACCGACAGCAATGCGCGCGCCCGAAGTCGGCATACAACAGACAAACGAACAAACAGACAAAAACGCGCCGGTCGTGTTGCGCGCGACGCATCTCTCGCGCACTTTCGGCCGTGGCGAGCGGGCATTGCGCGTGCTCGACGATGTCTCGCTCGAATTGCGTGCGGGCGAAACGCTGGGGCTTGTGGGCGAATCGGGCAGCGGCAAGACGACGCTCGCGAAACTGCTGCTAGGCGTGCATACCGCCGATGCCGGCGGCGCGGTGGAACTCGACGGCAAGCCGCTCGCGGCGCGCCTCGCGCGGCGCAATGCGCAGGCGTTGCGGGCACTGCGCATGGTGTTCCAGCATCCCGATGCCTCGCTCAATCGCGCCTTGCCGGTGAACCGGCTGGTGAGCCGCGCGCTCGTGCGTGCCGCCGACGAACGCCCGGGCGCTGACGACGCGACTCGCATCGCCAGCCTGCTCGACGCGGTGCGCGTGCCGATCCGCTATCTCAACGCGCGGGCGCGGCAGCTTTCGGGCGGCCTCAAGCAACGCGTGGCGATCGCCCAGGCCTTCGCGGGCGAGCCGCGCGTGGTGATCTGCGACGAGCCGACTTCGGCGCTCGATGTCTCGGTGCAGGCGGCGATCCTCAATCTGCTCGCGCGTCTGCAACGCGAGCGCGGCGTGAGCTATCTGTTCATTTCCCACGATCTGGACGTGGTGCGCTATCTCGCGGACCGCGTCATGGTGCTCTACGCGGGCCGCGTGGTGGAAAGCGGCCCGGCGGGCGCGGTGCTCGGCGGCCCTTGCCATCCGTACACCGAGACGCTGCTCAACGCGGGCTCGTTGGCGCGTGAAAATCCGGTGGATGATGAGTCCACTGCCGGTGCGTCGCCTTCGCCAGCAGGCACGGGCTGCGTCTTCAGCGCGCGTTGCCCGCGCAAGCTCGGCGCAATCTGCGACGACACCGCTCCGCCATTTGCAGAGACAGCGGCAGACAACGCGGATGCCGATGCTCACCGCATCCATTGCCACATTCCCGCCGACGAATTGCGCGCCTTGCAGCACGCCAACACCCCGCCCGCCAAGCGCTGAAAATCAGACGAATTCGTTGTGCTGTCCGCATTTGCAACGGATTTCGCCATTCCACACTGAGACGTTTCACCGCCGATACGTTTTCAGCGATTTTTTCAGCGCCGACACCATAGGTCAATTGTAAAGTCCCCGACACATGGGCTTTTCAGGCCGATGGCATAGAACTCGCTACATCGATATCAGGCATCCGGTAGCCGCCCAGCGACGTTTCGGGGCGTATAGCGCACAGCGTCGCAGCGGGCAATCGGATGACCGGCCCCACAACATGCATGGACGTCCTGCGGTCTGCCGCCCCTTCACGGGGATACGACAATAGGAAAGGACTCCTGCATAAGCCGGCCATCCGATCAGAAAGCCGCCGTGTGCCACGTGTACCGCTTCGGCTGGCATGACAACGCGCTCCCACGATAAGGACGCACACCGGCGCAAGGCGGATTCAGCCTGACGGGGGTCGGCGCCCGCGCAGTCGTTGCGCAGCGTCAGACACAAGGCGCAAGAGAAGCGAAGCGGACACGCGCCATCGCTTCCCGGGAGGAAGTCATGAAGAACAGATCATTTCATCAGTACTGCTACGGGGTTGGCCGAGGACTCGCAATCGTCGCAATCGGCGCGGCAGGAGCCAGCGTGCTCCTGCCCGCCATCGGCGCACACGCCGAGAGCAACGTCACGTCCCCGACCTGGATTGTCGTCGCCGATGCTGCCTTGCCGGCAAGCGGTGGCGCAGTCAACGATGCCGGCATGCCGGTCGATGCCTCTGGGCCGGGTTCCGCCGGCACGGCGGGCACCGCAGGGGCCGCGGGTTCGGGCTCGCCGGGCAAGCTGTCTTCCACTCCGGGCGCCTCGCCATTCAGCGCGGACGCTCCCCTGCCCGCAAGCGGATCGGCCGGTACGGTCGGCGTGGGCAGTGCGGCTGGCGCGGGTTCAGGCTCGGGCGCCAAGCCCGGCACCGCAGCCACGACCGGCAGCGCGCCAGGCACGGAAACCGTGAGCGAAGCGTCGGACGCGGCCACGGTCTTCCTGCCGAAGAACTGCTTCGGCAGCAACAACAACGGCAATTGCGGTCAGGGCGGACGCGGCGGTTCATCGTCGAGTTCCGCCAGCGCGGGTGGTGTTGGCGCAGGCGTGTCCGGCAGCACGAGTTCGAGCAGCAGTTCGGGAAGCGGACACGGCGGCGGCACTTCGGGTGTCGGCGGCTCGACCAGCGGCTCCAGCGGCTCGGGCGGCAGTGGTAACGGCGGCGGTGGTGGCGGTGGAGGTGGTCGGAATCGAAGGCGAAGGAGAGGCAGTCACAGGCAGCGTAGGCGTTAGACTTATG